>JAYVFX010000930.1:0-7272 GCA_043772795.1 Deltaproteobacteria bacterium | reverse complement strand
GGCCTCAGCAGGTGTAGTAGCTGTGGTGAGGGCGTTCCAAGATGACCGCTCAGAGTTCTCGATAATCCGTTTTTCCCATTTTACCGACTCTGTGCCGCGAGCCTGTAAATTTAAGAGATTGTAATCAAAAGAGAGAAACGGAAGTGCGAGGAGTGAATAGAGCGTTACGCCGCCGAGCAGCAATAACAGCACTTGGCGTCGTCGGATGAGCACCGAGCCCAGCCACGCGAACGCACCGGTCAGAAAGGTCCGCCCTTCAGTTGTCGCATGCCACGGACGATACGCCTCCATGACTACGATGAGGGCGGGGAGAAGTGTAACCGTGGCGAGGAGCGAGAGGAGGAGGCCGCCGCCGGTAATCACTCCTAGTTCTTGTATGCCGCGAAAGTCGGCAAGCATGACAGCGAAAAAGGCGAGGGCCGTGGTGACGGCACCGGCAGTAATGCCTGGAACCGTGTGTTCAAATACTTCATACAAGGCGGCTTCGGGTATTTGTCCACGCGATCGTTCCTCTTCATACCGGGTCATCAAATGAACGCCAAAATCGTCAGCTAACCCGAGTAACATCGGGCCGACGAACATGGTGATCACAGTCAAATGGCCTACTGCGAGCGCAATGAAGCCCATCGTCCAACCCAGACCGATGATCAAGGTAAAAGCGATGAGCATCGGGTGCCGCATCTTGCGGTAGAAGAGGAAGTAGAGAAGTGTCACGCCCAGAAAGCACGAAACTGTGGCAAGGCCTCCGTCAGCCTGAACGCTCACCATTTCGTCGCTATCAAGGGCTCGTGTCCCGGTAACACCAGCAGTGAGGCCAGGGAACTGGGGCCGTAACGTGGCAATGGCCTGCCGGATCGCAGCGATTGAGTCCTGCAGATCACTGAGACCGCCATCACTGCCTTTCTTCGGCTCGACCATCAAGAACACGAATCGTCGGTTGTCGGACACCAGATAGCCGTTGTCCGACCACTCCTCCGTGCCACCGAAGAACTCCGCCCACGGTGAACGATAACCATGCTCATCGGTTGTGAGAGTCTGATCTAATTCTTGCAGGAGGGATTTGAGGAAGCCGATCTGCACGGGTTTCTTGTCTTCATTCTTCGTGTCTGTTTCATCGGTAGAATCGAGTCCAAAGAGGTTCTTCACTATATGGGAGACCATGCCCGCGCTGACTTGCTGATTAACGGCGCGAAACAGCGGATTGATCCCCGGAGAGGTAGTGAGGTCGCGAACGAGGGTGTGGTACTCGGCCACATTTTCTCGTAAATCGCGAAGGTCCTCAGGTGACAAATACAGCAGTTTTTTGCCTTCCAGAGATGACGTATCAATGCGGTAGAATACTTCCGCTACGTGCTTGGTATCGCGGGTAAGCGTCTCCGCCAGTTGCGTGACAAAATCTTTCCCTTGTTGAATATTGCGAGGATCGACGACCACAACGACCTGATCGATACCCATGAACTCCCGCGAATATTCGTCATCAAGTTGAATGTACCGCTTGTCGGAAGAGATCAAGTCGTTGCGACCTGTGACAAATTCCAGATGATGAATGGTATAAAATACCGCGAACGCCGCGAGGAGGAGGCTACAGAAGATAATGGTCCACGGAGAGGTGGTGGTGTAGCTGGCAAGAGAATGGAAGAACCGTTGTTCCTTGGTAGCGAGTGTTCGTTTAATCCTCGTAGTATCCATGTTGTTTCTCTATGCGTGGTTCACAAAAAATTAGCTTTCCGCAAGCTTCTCCCTCATGCGTTTGAGCAAACCTTGATACGATTCTTTGGCAATGACTTGTTGCACCTGGCTTTCTACGTTACTGATCAAACTTACGCCGTCAAGAAGGACGTCATCAATGAGCCATTTACCATTGGCTTGGTGGAGTTGGTAATCAATGCTGACCTGGCCCTCTTTGGGATGGCTGACTTTGGTTTCCACTGTTGCGCCCGTGCCATTCATTTTCTCGTTCGCGTAATCAATTTTGAGTTCACCAAAGAATTCTGCTGATTTGGGATAAGCGATCTTCTGTAGCAATTGCACCAGCAAGTGAGTGAAATCCTTTTGTTCTGTGACGCTGATTTTACCCCACTGTGGTCCAAGGATCCGTTTGGACAGATCTTGAACTGCTACTGTTTCTTCTGACACTTTCTGTGCTTTAGTGTTTGCTGTTCGTTCTTGTGCGGAAAGCGAGAGTGTCTCCGGCTTGAATGACCGTACCGACTCAACCAGCCTCTGCACGGTATTGGTTGGTCCCTCTGCCCAACTGGCGAGCGGGACTCCCACTACTACTGTGAGTGTCAAGATACTCCGGAGCATCCACCTTTTCATATGTTTTTCCTTAATACGGAAAGGGCAGGTCGCCCATGATGTCATAGCGGAGCTAAACACAAAAACAGGCAAGGAGTTGCCAGCCCCAGTTTTTGTGTTGCGGTGCTCCCTTGAGCAACGTTTGTTCGTCTCTGTTACGTGTTCCTCCGGAGAAGTTGTTAGTCCTAGTATTGTAGGTCTGAGACTTCTTCGCCAACGACGAGGCTCAGTTTGGCGAGGGCGACATTATAGTCCCGAACCGCCTCATAATAGTCATTTGCTGCCCGGGTGTAATTGCCAAGACCGAGAAAAATATCTTGCGGCTCGCCAATGCCCAACTCGAAGTTGGCGCTAGAGAGTGCCACGAGTGCGCGGCCTGCTTTACGTCCTTCCTCGGTGATCTTTACCCGGTCCCGCGCCTCTTTGACGTTGAGATACGCCTCTTTCACTTCAACCGGAAAGCTGTTCTCCGCAGTTTTCTTTTGGGTTTGCAACTTCATGAGTTCGGCTTGACTCCGGGCGACTTTGGCGGCGGTACCGTTAATATCAAAATTCCACCGTAATCCTAAGACTGGTCCCACTGCCCCAAAGTTGAAGTCATCATAGGCAAACGGATTGGTTTGCCGTGAACGGCCAGGGGCATAACCATAACGAATCGGGACAGCTAGGAAGAAAGCGGGGAAGTAATCGCTTTGAGTGAGCGCCAGTTCGGCCTCTTTGGCTTGGATGCCAAGGAGTAAGCGACGCCACTCTGGCCGATTAGCGAACAACCGTTGCACGTAATAGTCAAAATCCTTGAGTTGCGCGGCTTGAGGAGTGAGTGACGGCTCTGCAGGAGTAAAACTGGTTGTTGGTGGTAGCCCCATCACGCGCACCAGTGCCGCTTTGGTAAGTTCAATGCCGTTGTCCAGTTTTCCCACTTCTTTCGCGACACCAGCGTAGCCGATTTTGAGATTGAGCACATCAAGCTGAGAAATTTTCCCTTTACTGTCTTTCATTCGCTCGTCTGCCGTGGTCACAGCTTTCTGGAATCCATCGCGGACGTCACCCAAAAGGGATCTGACTTGTTGCGTATACTGTAGGGTGTAGTAGAACTCTTTCACCTCGCGAGCGGCTTCGTCCTTCTTCTGTGCGACATTGGCATGTTCTTGTTCAACGCCTTTTGTGGCGGCAGTGATGCCATTGGTAATCTTCCCCCAGGTAAAGAGAGGATAGACGAATTGCCCTTCGATGCGGACGAACGGACCAATCTCGTCAATGCCACCAGTCCGAATCGGTCGATTTCCTGCTAAGCTGCCTTTGACGTCGTTGACGGCACCAAATATGCCAGTGAATTCTCCCGTCGGATAGGCGCCCGCCTTCGCTTGTTGCAGATCGCTTTCGCGGAGGGCAACTTCCCATTTCACCTCTTGCACTGACGGATGGTTCTCTAACGCTCGTTTGATGCACTCGACCAGGGTTAATTTCAGCGCAGCTCCGGATTCTTCATTTTCGGCTGCGATACTGCTACTTCCCGAGAGGAGGATCAATACGAAGACAGAGAGGGCAAGTTGGACCCCCCCTGCGCGATACCGCGATTGCCATTGCATACGGACACCCCCTCTCATGCAGGTTGTGGGCTTACCGGGGACCATCAACCTTCCTCCTCACTTCACAACAAGTGTTTCTCTGACCTTCAGATGAGGTAGAAGAAAAGCGTAAAGAAATACATCCAGAGACGACCGTCCACGGACCGCCCTTCTTGTTGCTCTGACGTTCCGAGTTAGGCTTTCGTCGGCACCACGACTGTGGCCGTACCTATGACCCAACGCTCGCCATCGTCGTTTTCCATCCACAAGTCACATTCAACTGTGTGGTCGGCTTCATTCTTCTGCGTGACGGCTCCACGTAAGTGGATATTGCGGTCAGGCAATACAGGACTGCGAAAGGTTGTGCCAATACGTTTGATTGCGGCCGAGTGATTCCAGTCGCTAATCATGCGCGCGAGCAAGCCCATGCTCATGACGCCAGGTGCGATCATGCCAGGAAGCCCTTCTGCTTTCGCCCCTTCATCATCGGTGAAGCGGGGGAAATACATGTTCGCGGTCTTGGCGTACCGCCGTACCTGGTCTTTACTCAAAGGCATATCGATGGGGGTAAGCTCATCGCCTTCTTCGATCTCTTCAAAATACAAAGTACTCATCGTTGCATAATCCTATGGTCGATCATCGCAACCTGTTCGCCTTTTTGATTCTTCACTTCGTTGCGGATGACAATGAAATACATGGAGCCACTACGCCCAGTCTTTTCGTAAATCTCATGAATCGTGCTGAGCATGGTTAGCGTGTCGCCGGGACGGATAGGGGCGAGCACTTCTAAATCACGTCCGCCGTCAAATCCCACTTTGCCAAATTTCGGTAAATGCTCGGGAGTGAATTTCTTGGCCCGGAGCTTAGTGACGAAGGTCGGAGGGGCAACTAACCCTTTGTGAGGACCTTTGCTCGCGGCTGCTTCGTCAGTATAAAGGGGGTTGGTCTCCCCAAGAGAGGCGGCAAATTCGAGAATTTCTTCCTTCGTTACCGGAGGAAAATCCGTTTCGTCGAAAACCTGTCCGATAATAGACTTGTCAAACTCAAGAGCCATAACTCAATTTCCTTAGGAGGCAATGGGATCTGTTTGACGCTGGGGACGAAAATCCACTGGACGATAGCCGCCCGTTCGTAGTGCGTCGACTAAATCTTCTATGGTGTTGATATCGCGATCAAACTCAGTGGCGCAGAGTCCGACAAAACTCACCAAGTGAGAATCACTGCCACCGAACGCATGATAGCCATACGTCTCAATGAGGTTTTTGACTCGTTCGTTCTCGCCCTTTTTGCTGCCACCGTTAAGGGCTTCGACACCAGTCACCCCTTCGAGCGGCGGCCTGGTTTGGTAGTGTTCAATGAGACCGATCGTTGGGCGTCCGGGATGGCAGGGCATGGCGATCCCGCCCATACGCGCGACTTCAGTGATCAACTCTTGGGCTGGGAGACGAACGTTCTTGAAATCGTAACGTTTGAGAATGTCGTCGTTTACACCGTAGACCAGCACGTGACCATACTCGGTTTCGACTTCCGAGGCTTTGAGGATCAACATGCCGTATTTGTCTTCGAGGTCTCGATAGTCCCCGGCTGTGTTGAACTGTCGGTGCTCGGTGAGCACCAGCCCTTCTACTGGCCGTTCATCGCGCTTACGGGCGAGCCATTTCAAATAGGCTTCAACCGGAGCACGACTATCATCGGATGCTTCTGAATGTAGATGTAAATCGAGAATATGTGCCATGTAGTATCCTAAATAGCCGGCTCAAGGGCTCGGCTTTTAGTTTTGGAGCCTGGCTATGGTGCCAGAATGGACGCAGGATGGCAATGAGTCATCCTTGCCAGCAAATTGATATGCATCCTCAACCCTTTCGTGGTTTTGGTAAACCCGGCACTCCCTATATACTGCCCTGAAGGAGAAACTGAGATCGCGAAGATGTGGATGAATGAGAGGACGGGTGAAGCGACACGAGCACGAGATCGGGATTTCCCATCCTGTGACAACACCAGAATACCGAAGGAGCATCTACCTATGACAAAAACTACATCCAGCGGGAAAATCCGAACGTTGATAGACTGGAGAATCCTCAAGGGCCGACTTTTCGCTTTTGCCTGTGTTTCCGGGCTAGCAGTTGTTTGTGGTAGCGGACTGGTATCACAGATAGCATTTGCCGCAGGGGGCACGATTCACGTGGACAAACAGATTTCATCAAGCTCGTGTACGAACTACAACCCGTCAACGCGAGCCTGTGGGTCAGGAACAGATACGGCCTACAAAACTATTACTGGCGCGTCAGCCGCAGCGACCCCCGGGACCACTGTTCTTATTCATGGAGGTTCCTATGCTGAACCGCTAATTCCGCAGACCTCCGGAGCACCAGACCAGTACATTACCTTTAAGAACTACTCGAACGAACAAGTGTTCCTCGGTGGGGAGACGGCCATCGTCCTCTCGCACCGTCGCTATATCTGGATCGAAGGATTGCGCGTCGAAGACAGACTGTGGCTGGAGTCGAATAACTCAGACGCCAGTTTTGCCAACACTTTTCAAAACCGCAACTATAATGTCATTAAAGGATGTGTGTTTAAGCGCTCAACTGCGAGTGGCACGACTGGGAATATTCGTTTCGTGCGGAGTCATAATAACCGGCTGCTCAATAACACGATTGAAGACGGAGTCGACAATGTTTTGCTGATCGATTCCGAGCGCAATCTCGTGGAAGGAAATACCATCACCACCGGACATCACAGTCTGTTCGGTGTGCGGTGCGCGGACTATAATGTCATTCGTAACAACTATTTTTCCAATCCACTACAAAAGATTGGTGAGGTCTATGATTGCGGAGTCGATACGCATGCAGTTCCCAACTCATTTGACTCGACCAAGCACAACGTGATCGAGAATAATGTCTTTGCTGATGCGTCTGAGTCTTATAGCCTGTCCGACGGGAACGGTATCCAGTATTCCGGACAGGAAGGCATTCTCCGGAGGAACGTCTTTTACAATTGTAACGTTGGCCTGGCGATGCAGCGCTACGAAGATGAGGCGCTCTATAATGTCAACAATCGAATATATCACAATGTGTTCTATAATAATGACGGTCCAGGAATTTCGTTCGGCGCCGGCGTCTTGAATAATGTGTTCAAGAACAACAGTCTTTTTGCCAATAAAGGGTGTATTGGCGATTGTGGAACGACAAGCCCAGGGCAAGTGACTTACCTGGAGAACCCAGCTGGCGGTCCGTTCTGGGAAGCCACGCTGTTTTCTAGCAACGATATCTTCTACCAACAGCCCGGACAGCCCGTCATTGAATCCGCCTTTGGTTCTGGACTTTCGATTGCCGATTTCAATGCGCAGGTCAAACAAGTGTTTCTCAATACCCGTGAGGTAAATCCTCAATTTGTGAATGCGGCA
>JAYVFX010000929.1:0-3309 GCA_043772795.1 Deltaproteobacteria bacterium | reverse complement strand
GTGTGGCCTTCCACGAGTTTCCTTCGGCTTCGTTTTCTTTTTTTCTGCGACTCTCCAAAAGTTCCCTGTGCTTTTCTTTCAGGGTCGAGCCTAACGCCCGTGCTCACGGGCGGCTACCGAAATGTGACCTTTCGGTTCGCCAGAATCGTAACAAGGCAGCCGTCCAGTGCAGCGCGTTGGTTAGCCAGTCCGTCCTACGGAATAAAAATCCGTCCGATGCCCAAGTGCTTTTCTATCTCCAGCCCAATTTCGACCAACCGTACCGCGCACCGGTCCCGATAGGCTCGTTCTCGGATGCGGTCGATTCTTCCAATGGTGACCACCGGCAGTGACGTCGCAGTGTTTTCCTCACGGATGGTTTGTTCCAACGAGTCGTCGCCCTTCATGTTGCGGTTATGCGTCAAGAGTATCATCCCCTGGGCTTGAGCAGTACGCCATACGGTTCGGTCGCTAGTGTCTACCGGCAAGCCAATCTGCGCAAACGTAACCAATGGGATAGGGAAGAGCGTCAACCAGCCTGCCGCCGCCAGTGCTCCCCAGAGAGTGAGAGCTTGCCCCTCAATGTCGTGGTCGACGAGGATCGTGATCACGACATGCCCAGCTTCGCTTTTGCCGCTCGCAACTTGGCGCGCAGCTCTTCATGTTCCGGCTGAGGCGGGAGGGCTGCGACCCTCGCGAGACGCTCCTTATTCCGCGCTTCCCAGTACTGCCGGTTTTCTTCGGCCTGTTGAAGCACGACTTGATATTCGGCTTCTACTTCGTCACGGTGGGTTTCAATATACTGCATGACCTCCACTATTTGGTGGTCAGTGAGATTAAACTCGTCGCGTATTAAGTGGGGGGGCCATCCGGCATGGAGGTAATCCAGGAAACTATATAGCGTAATCCGCGTGCCAGCAATCGAGAGCCCGCGGCTGGTTCGGATCACCGTCGGTTGTGGAGTAACAGTTTCGGCCACAGATTGAATGGCAGACATGGGTTCTGATCCTTATGTTGATAATGATCGTCAATTAAAGGTAACTCGTTGAAGCACAGCGGACAAGCTGGCTAACACTTTGTGCTTACTTACTTGCGCTCTCAACCGAGGCCGCGCCGGCCGGGTGCAAAGCGTTGTCAGACAGCATATCAAGCTCGGACTCGGATCGAAAACTAATGCGAGAGTGATACTTGCCCGAATCTGGCCCCCAGTCAAACACTACGCCAGCCTTCCCCTCACGGATAGCACTGGACTCGGCGTCGGTGAGCGCAAGATGAAGTTGAGAGAGGAGGTTAGGCGACCGGCGCGAGACAAGCGATACAAACACTTCAAGATAATAGTCTCCCGGCAAGAAGTCGAATTGGGTGCCATCGTTTGGAACCAAGAAATTGTGATTGCAGACGACCCCACTTTCGCCGACGTAAAGTCCACTTCCACGTTCTAGCGAATTGTCCCCGTAAATCCAAATATTGAACGTCTGGGCAGTCTGTCCGCGCCGGAGCCGAACAAACATGTTCTCTACGATCTGTCCACGTTTGCTAGTACAATACAACAACGTGCGCAAAAACACCTTTGGCGGTCCAAGAGGGCCCCCGCGGAGCGCGTCAGGACCCAAGAAAATCTGCGTTGGCTGAGTCATGCGAATGGTGCCACGGCGCAACAGCGTCAGCCAGGCAGTTACACACGAGACTGTAATCGCAAGTCCTGACAATGCGATGCTAATCCAACTGACCATCCCTTCGTTTCCTTATCACGCGGGCTAACACTCCCGCTCACCGCGAGCCGCCCACCCACAACCTTTCACGTTCAGCAGAGCCGCCCGCGGGCGGCGATGAGGTGCAGCGGTGGGTTGAGCCGCGCGGCGCGGGTACTTCCCGCCTGGACCGTTCGCCTAGTTCTGGCCTCGCGGCAACCTTGGTTCCCGTCCGCTGTCCTCCGTCCGGTCCGGCGCGGCCCTGGCACTGTCGTTCGTCCTTGCTGTCTCGCCTGTTGGTGCTGCTCCCGCTTCACGGTGCTCTTCCTTGTCTCCTGGGCCTCAGCGGCCCAACGTCCGCTCCACTGCCTTGTTCGGCGCAGCTCGGGCCACGGTGTTCCGCACTGGCCTCTACGTATGTGCCACCACTACATGGCTCTCCGTCGGTGTGGCGAGCCCATCATCGTCCACATCCGCCCGCAGCGCTGTCGTGACATCCCGGAGCAGCGCCGTCTTGCGGGCCGTGTCGTCCATCGCCGTGACGTCACCGGCTACCGAGAGGTATACGTGGAGATACCTCAGCACGTATTCTTCTAGGGACGGATACCGGATCGGATTGGTCGTGATACGGAGGTGGACCTCACGGAACCCCGCCCCAGTGACGAGGGCACGCAGCTCGGCCGCATCCGCCAACGAAAAAGCTTTCAGGAGAGACGCGCCTACCCCAGCGCGCACGTGCCGCTCCAGGGCCTCGTACAGCGCCACATAGAAGGGTTGCCGCTCCAGTGCCCGCCAGACTCGCAGGACCAGGCGGCCGCCCGGGACCAGCACACGCGCCACCTCGCGGAGCCCTGCCGCCCGGTCGGCAAAGAATTCGAGCCCGTATTGACAGAACACGACGTCGAAAGCCGCATCAGGGAAGGGGAGAGCTGCTGCATCGCTCTGACGCCACTCGATGGGCGGACCGTTGTGTTGCTGGGGCACAGTGCGCGCCATGCTCAGCATGCCCTCGTTCACATCGACGGCAGCTACTTTTCCTGCGGTGCCCACCATCTGGGTCGCCAGTCGGGCTACGATGCCGGTGCCACAGGCCACGTCGAGCACCCGCTCTCCGCGTTGGAGCGCTGCCAGTGCCACGAGTTGCTGCGAGTGGGTCATGAACGCAGGGACGAGAACCTGTTCATATGTCTCGGGGGCTGAGCCAGTAAGCTGCCATCCTGATTGTTCACCCATTACTTGTTCCTTTCTGTACGCCCAACGCTCCCGCGCACCGCGAGCGGCCCAAACGCGGCCCTTCGGTTTCATTCCTGCACGCCACAGGGCCGCGATGCGGTGGCGCGATGGGTTAGGCGGTTTTGCTCCGAGACTGTTCCCTCACCTTTTGTAACCTCTTGCTTTGCTTCTGTCGCGGCAGCTTCTACTCCGCACTCTTTGTTCCTTTTTCGTGACTGCTCGCTTCGTTCCTGCGGCTTCGGCTTTCACTTGGTGCCCTCGTCCCTTGTAGTTGCGGGGCTCAGGGTTGGTTGTTGTCGTTGCGGGGTTCTCTGGGGGGCTTTGTCTTTTTCCTCTGTGCGACTCTCCAAGAGTCTCCCGTGATTTTCTTTCAAGTTCGAGCCTAACGCCCGCCGTCTCGGGCCGC
>JAYVFX010000928.1:0-6160 GCA_043772795.1 Deltaproteobacteria bacterium | reverse complement strand
GACAAAGCCGAGCAACGGGCTGAAGCGGTCGCGGACAAAGTAGAAAAGAAAGCCCAACAGACAGAGAAAGTGGAAGGAAAGAATGATCTGGTGAAAGATAAGGTTGAGGTGAAAACCGACACCAAAGGTGAGCCAGTGATTGAACAAACCGGAGAGGCCTCGTGGTATGGCAAAGATTTTCAGGGGAAAAAAACCGCGAGCGGCGAAACATTTGATCAACATGATCTCACCGCTGCCCATCCGACGTTGCCGTTGGGAACCGAGGCCACAGTGACGAACCTTGAGACGGGAAAGTCCGTAGATGTAGAGATTAATGATCGTGGCCCGTACACCAAGGGACATGATATCGACCTGTCAAAAGAAGCGGCCAAAGAAATTGGCATGAAAAAAGACGGCGCCGCACCAGTCAAGATCGAAGCGAAGGTTCCGCCACCGGGTGGAGTGAAGGACGCGAAGTAACTTGCGGACTCATGATGACGCCCCAACTCCCTAACTAACAGTACCGGGGGTTGAAACCCCCGGCTACCCTCAACAGCCCCTCTGGGGCTGATCTACACGCCCTTGGCTATCAAAGCTCATTAACGCATCCCCGTTCTCTGGCAAACACAGTTGCGCTCTCCCATTCCAGAGCTTCCCTTTGCTTCCTTCACTCATCACTCATCACCTCGGCTGTTCTTCCCTCTCTTGTGTACGTTTCGGATCGTTCTAAGATGAAAAAGTAAGTGCCATTCGGACAGTGGCAAAGGAGTAGAACCGATGACCGGGACCTCAGATGTTGTTCAGTACAATGGGGCAGTGCGAGCGCAACCACTGTCGAGACTACCACACACGAAATCCACGGGAGAGAGAATGGCGAAAGCAAAAATCCTGGTGGTAGACGACGATCCGGGGATTCTGCACCTCTTAAAGCTGCATCTGGAGGCAGCGAATTATCGTGTGACGTTAACGGAAACGAGTAGTGAGGCCATCGAACAGGCGACGGCAGAGATCTTTGATCTCGCGATCGTCGATCTGCGCATTGGCGATGAAGACGGCATCGCCCTGCTTGAGCATCTGCTGCGTATCCAACCGACACTCCCGGTGATTATTGCTACCGCCCACGCCACGATTGAAACTGCCGTCGAGGCGACCAAGAAGGGAGCGTACGATTATATTACCAAACCGTTTGAGGCGACGGATCTCTTACACCGCATCGAGCAAGCCTTAGAAGTCTACCGTTTAAAAACCGAGGTCGAACAGTTACGCACCATGGTGCAGGAGCGCTATCAGTTCGACAACATCATCACCGTCAGCGAGGTGATGCAGCGGGTGTTACGACAGGTGGCCCAGATAGCCGTGACCGATTCGACGGTCTGCGTCTATGGCGAAAGCGGCACGGGAAAGGAGTTGATCGCCAAAGCGATTCACGTCGCGAGCCACCGCGCCCAAGGCCCGTTTGTTGCGATTAACTGCGGAGCGATTCCTGAAGGACTGCTCGAAAATGAACTGTTCGGACACATGAAGGGGGCGTACACTGGCGCGGATCGTGTGAAGAAGGGTTTTCTCCAACAAGCGGAGGGTGGCACGTTGCTTCTCGACGAGATCGGCGAACTTCCGCCGATGTTGCAGGTTAAATTCCTGCGCGTCTTAGAAGAGCGCGAATTCTATCCGTTGGGGTCCTCGCAACCCATCAAGATCAACCTGCGCTTGGTGGCGGCGACCAACCAAGACTTGGGGAAATTGGTCGCGCAGGGCAAGTTCCGTGAAGATTTGTATTATCGTCTGCACGTGCTGCCAATTTTTTTACCGCCGCTGCGGGACCGTCTTGCCGATATTGCTCCACTCGCTCAGCATTTTATGCAGCGGTTTGCTCGCACTCTGAATAAAGAGATCAAAGGCTTTACTCCGGAAGCACTACAACGCCTAATGCTGCATGAATGGCGGGGCAATATACGTGAGCTTGCGAATGTCATTGAGAGAGCCGTCGTGCTCACACCGACGTCAATGATTATGCCAGATCTTCTTCTCCTGGGGACGTCTGAAATGCAAAGCGCGCAACCAACGGGACTCTCGACACTCAAGGACGCTCGCGAGAAGTTCGAGCGCCGATATCTGATTCAGGTGCTGACCTCAATGAAAGGCAACGTGTCTCGTGCTGCCGAATTATCCGGGAAAGACCGGGCTGAATTTTATCGCCTGTTACGGAAACACGCGCTCGTGCCCAGTGAATTTAAGGGAGAACGAGCGGTGGCGCAGTAATGCACATCACGTATCCGCCGATTATTGTCACGCTGAATCCCGGGGCCGAAGAATCCTTCGACGAGATCAGGACAGGTCTCGTTTCTCGGGAGATCCTACGCGGGGTTTATCTTACGCGGTCTGCCGCAAAGCGGAGTTACAGCCGGACGAGAGGAGAATTTGTCATCCTTACTCGGCCAGGCATGCCAACCAATGCTCCCATAATTGACACAAAAAGTGTCACCGCCAGCGTACCAAACGTGATCCACGCTCCAACTTCCGCGTTGTGTATGACGGTAGCGTCAGTCTCAGTGGCTTTCTGGCGCGCACGTTCACCCATACGAGACATGAAGGTGCGAATCGTGTCCTCCACCGCAGTCGGATCATCGCGGACGAGTGCAATATGCCTCTGTAGGTCCTTCACTGCCGCTTCTGCTTCTCCCTGCGATATCCCCGTCATTGACGCTACCATGACAGGGACCTGTGAATCCTCCAGACGTATCATCATTTGGTCAGAATCCTCTACATCCAAATTCCCTGTATCGTCACCTTCCGGGAGGAAATCCGAGGAACGGCTTTCGGAGCCAGGAACAACGCCAGTCTTTGCGGCGATCTTAGCGAGGTCAGAGCCTAGTCCAATGTGAACCAACAAACAAAGAAAGACCGAGAATAGCACCCAGAGTATCGTTCCCTGGAAAATGGCGCCGCCCCGATCGGGTCGATTTGATACCTTGGTCGACACCATTGCAGCGAAAAAATACGTAACTAGGAGGGCGATCGCTACCCATATTCCGGCCCTTGCACCCATGTCTCTCGCTGCGTTCGCATTCATCCACCACGCCCGGTCAGTCGCCGAAAACCCGATAGCAAGCCCGAATGTCACCAACAGTATGAGGATCCCGAAACCCACGACAAAACCACTCAGGATGCCTCCCCAGTACACACGTGGACTGAGCGGAAGCATCATATCGAACTCATGCGGTGTGAGGGTAGATATGCTCGGTGTCCGCGTCGGTTGAATGAGGAGCGACGTGTCGGGGATCCGTTCCTCTCTATCAGTTTCCAATTTCCTCTCCATGAATGTCGTCATAATTCACCTGAAGTTGTTGATCGCCGACAGAAGAAAAAGAAGCTCAGAGTCAGTACGCAACATGTAAGAAGCAGCAGTGGAACATAAAGCGAACGGAACGAAGCACAGGGGCGACTATGGTTGACTACTGCATACTGGTGATGTTCGTACAGGTTCACGCATTTTACTGAGCCCGTCCATACGGTTCACCCCCCTGCATTGAGCCATACGGAGCATACGATCCGCTGGCAGACTGTGTGTTTGCTGGCGTATGATCATTTCCAGTGGTTTGTTCATGGTTCGCACTTGACTCGATGGACTCAGCCCCTAATTTTTTCGAGACGGTGTTAACCATTTTGTCAAATGGTGCGCTGATACTGGGTAGGTTTTGCCGAATCATTTCGCGCACGGTTCCCATCACGGTACCGATCACCGCACCCTTCATCATGTCAACAAAGTCTTCGTGAACTAGCCCAAGCGCAGTTCCCCAGCCTTGCCGTTTTTGCGTTTGCGCAGGATGTTCTATACTTCCTGTGATATCTTGGTCCTCAGCAACCGTGTACAAGCCAGTCCCGCTCGTGGTATCTGCGACGTGTGGGCCATTTCTCGTATGGGGAGCGTAGGATGAGGAACCACGTGCCTCGCGACCACGATGCAAGAAACTGGCAAGTACGCTTCCAGTTACCACCGAGGCGCCCAGCATGAGCCAGGGATGCTGGTCTACTTGATATCGTATATCAAACGACTGCTTCACCATTGCCACCGTATCATCCATGGTCCCCTTCACATTCTCAACGATATGCTCAACTGTTAATTTCGCATCATCTACCGTTTCCTTGACCGCGCCTACGGTTTCATCGACCGTGCCCTTGACACTTTCGACAATGTCATCGACTGCGGTTTTCGTTTCTTCCAACGTATCCCGCACGCGTTCTTCTAAGAGTTCTAATTTCTCACTCATCGACGCACGCGTTTCCTCAATATCGTGACGGGTCTCTTCTATATTTTGTTGGAGGTCGTCTGCTCTTTGATCCATTGGGCATGCTCCTTGAGGGTTTCCACCGTCTGCTGGGGAACGACCTCGATCTGTTCTGCGTTTTGTTTGCCTGTAATCAGGAAAATGAGTCCGACGACCAGCAACACCCCACCGATGATTCCATGGCATCCCCACAACGGAATTGTCGTGAAAGCGGCGAGAAGGTGGACAAGCATAAGAATGAGAAGGAGTCCGCCAACGACGGCAACTCCAGCGCCAATAGCGAAGGATATTGCCGCCGTCTTGGTTTTCCGCAGCTCGTCCTGCATTTCGAGCTTCGCCATGGTGAACTCATGTAGCAGCAGATCTTTCGTATCGTTGATAATGCCGCCAATGAGAGAGGCCAAGCTCGGGTCCGAACTTGAGGAAGAATGATCCGCCATGATTATCGCTCCGAACGTCGCGAGAACAGATAGCCAATGCCCAACCCAATCAGTAACGATTGCATGGGATAGCGACGAACCAGCCCTGTAATATCTCGCGCCATATTCTCAAAAGTATTGTCTTGCAAATATGAACCGGCGTCGTCTAATTGATTCGCAACTGTTTTGGCAGCCGAAGCAATCGTTCCTTCCTGAGGTGCGTTTTCCCGGATAGTACCCGCTAAAGAACTCATCTTCTCGCCAACAGTTTTCGTTGCTCCGCCAACTTTTTCTGATGCGGCAGAGCCCATCTCTTGCACCTTGGCTTTGGCATCGCCGTAGGCCTGAGACGCAGTCTGAGAAACATCGTGCGCTGCGTTTTTCACTTCTTCTCCAGCTGCGCGTGCCGTGCCACCATATTCATTGAAGCGCCGGTCGACCTCACGTAAGGCCATATCTTTGGCATAGCCGTACTTTTCCTGGAGCAAACCAATCAGTTTATCTTTTTGACCGCCAATCCGTTCCCAATCGTCATCGGTAAGTTTTCCCCACCACGAGCGTAACGTCCCTCGCATCTGTTGCCATTTGGCGGTAAAGAAATCTGGATTCATCGGACCTTGGTCAGTGCTTCGTTCTGTTTGTTCCATATTTTGTCCTCCTAAAAATTGTAGCGTTCGTATCTCTAGTAGCAATGAAGATGCCGAACGCAGCTTTTGTGACTTCTTCTAGTGGGTCCGCGAAAAGTGGCTCTGTCTGCTGCGTGTGGAGGAGAGAGGAATCGCGAGCGACCATATTTTTCCGTCCGGTGTCGAGATATCCACCTCTGGTCTGCCGGGGTTTTTACTACACCTGTCGGACTCTTGCATATGCGTGTATCTGTGCAACAGTAAGACTGCATGACAAACAAAGAAGTGCGACCAATTTTGTTGGTTGAAGATAACCTGGCAGATGCTCGTGTTATCCAAACCATGCTGGAAGGACACTCCGGGGAGTACCCCGTTGTGCATGTCGAGCGTCTAAGTGAGGCTTTGTCGCGACTGACGCAAGAAGAGTTTGCTGTGGTGTTGCTTGACCTGTCACTACCAGATAGTACCGGTTTGGATACGATCGGTGCTGTACAAAGCCAAACCTCGCAGGTCCCGATTATCGTCCTCACAGGGCTCGACGATGAGGAGATCGGTATCAAAGCGGTGCAGGAGGGGGCGCAGGATTATCTTGTCAAAGGGCAATTTGTCGCCAGCGCGTTCATACGCGCTGTCCACTATGCCATCGAACGCCATCGCCTCCGCCAGAATTTACATGCGAGCGAGGGGCGCTGTCGTGATCTGTTCGAGAACGCAAGCGATGCGATCGTCTCGTTTACGACCGAAGGTATCGTGACTGAAGTAAACCGTGGCCTGGAAACGCTATTGGGCTGGTCGCGGCAAGAGCTGGTGGGGCAACACTATCATCAGATTCTTACCCCTGGAGCGGCTA
>JAYVFX010000927.1:0-5107 GCA_043772795.1 Deltaproteobacteria bacterium | reverse complement strand
GGCTTCTTCTGGTCTCCAAATGTTCGTTAGCGATGCTGGTTTTGACCAACTTGGAGCAGCAAATTATCGATGCTATAGAATTCCTCCCCTCTCAAGAATCAACGCTCGTCAAGGTATCATCTCATCCGAGTGTGAAAGAATGTTGCTGGACTTCGGTATAGCCCAGCATGCTGCTCCCGCGTATTTTCGCTATTTTCCACCTGATTTGATACGGTTGGCCGGGCAGTACGGTCTTGGGATTGAGATTTCTCTGTATGCCGTAACGGGAATGGGAGGATTCTGTTGATATTCTGAGGTCTGTAGAAAAGGACGAGCTCTCAGTTTAGTTACCATATCAAATGGATATTTAAAAAGAAGAATTCCTGTCCTTCGAAGCCGTAAAGCATTTTAGAAAATTCCTCATTTTCACTTATTGATCTATTTTCACTTAGTGGTGAAATATGGTAATAAAGTGAAAATGAGTACTGAAAGTCTTTCCTCTCTTGAACCGTTTGCCTATCTCAATGCAGAAGACCGCCGACAAAGCCTAGAGCTTGCTCGTCATATTGCGAGAAGAGATTGGGTTCTTTTTGTTGGCAGCGGTGTCTCTTCTAAGAGCGGCTTGCCTTTATGGAAGGATCTCGCCGAAAGAATGGTGAGTCAGTTAGGTTCCGAAGAGGTTTCTACGCAAGATCCGTTAAAGCTTGCTTCACTCTTCGAGACCAGTTTTGGGCGCGACGCCCTCATAAGATTCCTCCGAGAGAATCTTCAAACCCCAAGCCTTCATCCTAATCCTCTTCATAACTACCTGCTTGATCTCCGACCCCTCGCTATCGTCACAACTAACTTTGATGACCTTTTTGAGCGTGCTCTTGACCAACGAGGCACTCCCTACGCTCGCATCATCAACAATGCTGATCTTTCCCTTGTTGGCGACCGTCTACAGATTCTCAAGCCGCATGGGGATTTGGCATCTCCTGATTCTCTCGTCTTCACTAGGCGTGACTACTCGCGGTATCCACAGCAAAAGATCGTCAATGACAAGCTGCGTACCTTGGCGGCACAGCATTCATTCTTCATCGTTGGTTACAGCCTCAATGACCCAGATCTTAACCACCAGTTCCAACAAATCCTTGATGCACAGCAGCCGTTAGCTCGGCAGCATTATCTCGTTGTTGATAAAATTTCGGCTTTGGAGCGGAGAGCCCTGCTTGAGGAAAGACAGGTACATGTCATTGAGCTTGGTTCCTACGACCACCTAGAACAATTTCTTATCGAGCTACAAACTGAGACGGAAAAACTTCGTGCTTCAGAACAAAAAGTTCAGTTTGTACCCACAATCGGGAGTGCTGAACTTGTGCCTCTGAGCGAGGCTGAGCATCAGGTCGTTCTCTTTCTTGAGGAAGACTATCAACCTGTTATCGAAGCCTTTGAGCATTTACACTTTGCTGATGCTGAGAAGCATTTGCAACGAATACTTGCCAAGATTCGTCGTGTGGAAGCACAGCAAAAGCTACCTCGGTCTTCATCATTCCGAGACTTTTACCAACGTGTCCTTCTTGCATTAGCAACTGTTGCTGTCCGTCGATGGCAGCGTGATGAAGCACGAGATCTTTTCCAGCGCGCAAAAGAGCTGCAACCCTTTGCGGGAAAACGCAGGCTCCAAGCCGCAGAGGTACTGACAATTCTGGGGGAGCCTCAGGAAGTCGAAGCCTTATTGAACGATAGTGTTGAGGCACGCGACCCGTTGGGGAGAGAGCTTTTAGGGATCGCGGCCCTTTTACGAAATGATGAAGGACGGTTCCACACTCTCTATCCTGAAGAGAGTCGCAACAGTCCTGAATTTATTATCCAACGAGCCCATTTTGCGGTTGAGACATTGAGGGAGGAAACAGCGAAAGAGGCAGTCATCTGGCTCGATAAAGCATGGCAATGTATGCAAGGTTTTCCGCTCGGACTTTCTTTCGTAGCCGAACTCACTGATGGATTGCTCCGACGCATTATTGTTAAAGAATGGGAGGCTTCTGGAATCGATCGGCGTGAACTCCTCCTGACAATTCGTGCACGCTACCGACAGGTCTTAGACCGTTTTGAAAAAGTAGCGGATCAGTATCAAGAAGGGTTAGTGGCTCTTCTTTCTAAGGTTCTGAGCCTCCATTACCTCCTGGATGAAGAAGAAGAAGCACAAGCTATTCTGACTCGCTTGCAAGCCTTGCCCGTCATGCTTCCTGAGCGGGCTATGGCAGAACATCTTGCGCGCAAACGCTCACCCACTGTTGATGTCATCGAGGATCTCTTCCAACAGGGACACATCTCCAGCGACGAAAAAGCTCTCCTCCAAGGAACCACGCTCATTCAGCAAGGCGAGGAGGCCGAAGCTGAACAGATCTATAGACAGGTTATTGCTAAAACGGAGCCGTCTGATACTCGACGTGCTCTTATCGAAGCGTTGTTGAAGCTTTTACTCAAGGACGAACGATACCAAGAGGCGATCGCGTTTCTTGAAGAAACCATTCACCCTGATGAATGGTTTCACGCGTTGATGCGAGCCATGATCCTCTTATCGCAAAAAGAGAGCGGGGAAGCGTTAGCAACCCTCAGTAGTGCTTTAGGGCAACATCCAAGAAACCTCTTTCTGCTTAAGAGATTAGTTCTCCTGATGGGCAATAGGACGGAAAATGGAGGTCATACTCATACCGAAAGAATAAAGCGTAGCGAGCAACTCGACACTCTCCCAGAAGCACTTGCTTATGCTGAGCAGCTAGAGAGGGTGCTACCAAGTTTTGAACATGGCTTGTTGCGAGCGCAGATCTTGGCGCAGCTCGGTCGCTATGAAGAGGCTTTGCCGGTTGTAGAAGAGGTGGAAAAGGAAGGCTACCACACTCTTCGTTCTATCGAATTGAAATGTAATCTATTGCGCAAGTTTGGGAAAAATCGAGAGGTTGCGGAGACCTTGGCTGCAGCTCGTGAGCGTTATCCTGATGACTATGCCCTCCGTTTCAACGAAGCAGTGGCGTGGGTGCAAGCGGGAGAAGTAGCACGGGCTATCCAGATTTGGGAGAAACTTCGTAATAACCCACAGTCAGGGGGAGCCCTCTATCACAACCTTTTCCTTGCTTACATCCAACAAGGGGCTCTTGATCCCGGCGCCTATAGCCGAGCTTTCGATGTTGTCAGAGAGGCGCTAGAGAAATTTCCTGACCAGCACGAATTTGCTTCTCTGCTCATTCAAGCTGCTCAGGGAAGCGGGCGTAGTGGCGAAGCCTGGGAAATCATTGGGCAACGACCAGATTTACAAGAAGGTTCGTATCTGCAGAAGATTACGACTGACCAAAGCAGTGAAATTATTGTCCAGCAGCAAGAACGATTACAGATTGCGACAAAGTACTACCTTGCTGGCGGAGTTCCGTTTGATGTTTACGCTTCACACTCCTCTCGGCATCCTTTATTTGTCTGGCAGACCCGAGTTCATCTGTGGCGCAAAGGAGATCTAGGATCTCCTTTCCTATGCGGCTTTCCTGGTATTCCCCGAGATCTTCAGTCGCAACAGACCGACTTTGAAGGAGTGCTCCTAGATTCCACAGCTCTTCTCACCTTGGGAACGCTTAATATTGTACAGGAAGTCATTGAGGCACTTCAGCGAGCAGGGAAACGCATTTTTCTCTTTCCAGGGGCTCGTCAGTGGTTGGACGGAGCAGTGGGGAGATTAAGCCTTGATCAACTCCCTGCTTACCGCGGGAAATATATCCGTCTCCAAGAACGACTGCTGACTGCACGAGAAATAGTCGAGATTGGTGCGAGGATCGAGGAATCGGAGAACTCGCTTGATGAGGCCCTACGGCAGCAGCTAGGGATATTTGCGAGAGATGTCGAGGCCGCGTTGAACCGAAGAGCTTATTACCTTGACGACTACTTGCCTCAGAAAGTTCAGCCCAACCTTCCTCCTGGCCTTGCGATTTCTTCTGCTGATCTTTTAGCAGCTTTAGAAAACGCGGGAATGCTCTTTCCCGAAGAAGCCGAGCAAATTCGTAAAGAGCACCCCGACCCTTTTGCTCAACCAGGAGCTGGCGTTCCGCTTGCGCTCGAGAAGCCTGTATTGTTGTCTTCACAATCGCTTGTAGCCTGGTTTGAAGCTGGTTTGCTTGAGCGTTGGCTTCGCGGTGATCAGGGGTGGCCAAAAAAATTGATTGTCGGGCCGGTTGGATGGAATCTGATCGGAAAAGAGGTCACTGAAAGTGAAATTTATCGTGAAGCATTGCAACTTGCCACTAATCTTCAAGCAAGTATCGGTGCGATGATAGAAAGCGGGCTCGTTGCAGAAGTAACTCTTGTTGATCCACCGGATGTAGGACGAGATCCGGGGTTACGCAAAGTGCTTGCTTCAACGCTCGGACTTCTTGTGCAGGCACATGAACGAAAGTTGTTGCTGTGGACCGATGATTTCTGTACCCACTCGCTCGTTGATCCTCGGGGACCACTACTACAAGAGCCCTCGTTTCTCGACATGACAATAGGGGTCCGTCGTGCCTTTTCAGCAGTGACTGTCGCGGGGACTGACGATATTCTCCGTTGGCTCGAAGCGACTGGTGAACTTTCGCGCGAACGACGCCTGAATCTTCTGTGGCAACTGCACCAGTCTGGATACCGTTTCTTACAGCTTGGCGAGGTTCTACCCTGGCTACTCCAACGTTTTCACTACAACTTCAATGCTGCTCCTGTGGCTGACCTTCTGCGTGGGCTAGAAGCAATACCCACCTTGAACTTGCCAAGCGTTGACCCTCAGCGCCTGCGTGCTTTTGGTGACTTGTATGTCGGCGAAGTCTTGAGTCGGGCAGTTAGTGAACTATGGAAGATTGAAGATACTTCCCTAACTGACGAACGACGGGAATCGTTGAGTTCTGGGTTAGTCTCACTCTTTGAGAAGGTTACCGATCAAGAACATGGGCCAGATAGTCAGCGATTTTTCTGGCAAAGGTTGGTTCGCTTAAGATGGTTGAGAGGAGAAGAACCACGGCAGGATAGGGTGCAACATGCGGCTGTCCTGCGGAAGTTTATGGGGTGGTTGGCGAAGTTCATTTTGGCTGATCTTGACCGCCGGCGTCATATTTTGCGGGCGATTGAAGATCTT
>JAYVFX010000926.1:0-5301 GCA_043772795.1 Deltaproteobacteria bacterium | reverse complement strand
CCAATCAGTAGACGTGCGCCGTCTTCCTGTCCGACCTGCAGGTAATGCAGAACTTTTTGATACTGGGTCGCTGAGTTCACCGGACCAACATCGTTCTGTAGGTCCATCGGATCGCCGATGCGGAAGGCAGATACTATCTCAAGAACGCGCTTGAGTACTGCATCGTAGATATCTCTATGCAGCAGCAACCGGCTCGTTGACCCACAGGATTGCCCTTGCCAGGTGAAGTTCATGCCTCCGACTGCTGCTCTCGCGGTTGCTTCAACATCCACATCCGGAAACACAATCAGTGGGTTCTTACCACCGAGTTCAAGGCTCACGTGCTTAACCGAAGTCTCTGCAGCGGCCTTCTGGATGGCGCGGCCCGTCGCTACAGAACCAATAAAAGCAATACGCTTAATACCAGGATGACGGACAAGCGCATCACCAGCGGTCGCTCCTCTTCCGGTGACGATGTTGAAAACGCCAACAGGGAACACTTCTCTCGCGATTTCGGCAAGTACAAGCGAGGACAGCGGGCTCGTCTCTGGCGGCTTAACTATCACGGCATTACCTGCTGCAAGTGCAGCCGCAGTCCGTGAAACAGCAAACATCAGTGGGTGATTAAACGGAGCGATACGCGCAACGACACCATAGGGTTCACGAAGAGTGATATGCAGTACGCCAGCGGCATCCGGTAACGTTTCGCCTTTCAATTCGTGCACCAGACCAGCGTAATAATTGAGGCTCTCAGCTGACACACGCACGTCCATGCGCATCGGCGTCACCGTGTTACCAGTATCCGCTACTTCAATTCGAAGTAGTTCTTCGGCTCGGTCAAGCAATGCGCGACCAAAACTTTGGAGAACCTTCGCACGTTCGCGTGGCGCTCGTGCTGCCCAGGCTGGCCAAGCTTTCTCCGCGGCAGCGACAGCTTTATCGACATCACGGCGGTCAGCCGCTGGTGCCTGACCAATCACTTCCTCAGTCGCAGGATTGATGGACTCATCCCACGCTCCACTTTCACTTTCTACCAGTTCGCCACCAATCAGCATTCGCCGGGCTTCGGTAATCCATTTTGGCATCTCATTATCCTCGCATCGCTGCTACAGTCACGTTACATTGGGTCTCACTCACTGGTATCACGCGCACAGCGCATTCCACTCCCCCGATTTGTTTTCTACCAAACGGGCGAACTCCACAAGGGTCATAAGGAGAGTCAAGTAGTGCCCCGATCATCACTCACCCTGGAGAAGCAGCCCACGTGGCGCTCTTTTTCTCGGTATGATCTAGTACCGATCAAAGGAACGAAGATGTATGGTCAATGCAGCACAACAAGCATGTATCGTCGGTGTAGGAGAAACGGAGTACACCAAATGGGGACGGATGGCCGATCGTGGCGAGTGGAGTTTGGCCTGCGAGGCGGTAATGAATGCCGCCCAGGATGCGGGCCTCGCAATCAACAACATTGACGGTCTCGCCTCATTTTCCAATGACAGCAATGTTCCGTGGCTTATGCAGCATGCCCTGGGTTTGCCTGACCTCAAGTTCACGTCGATGGTGTGGGGTGGGGGGGGGTCGGGAGCATGTGGAGCCATTGCCCACGCCGCTGCCGCAGTCGAGTCAGGCCATGCGCAGTACGTTGCAGTGCTGCGCTCTCTTTGTCAGGGCCCTGGGCATCGCTACGGTCAAGCCGGAGGCTACAACGAACTGCCCCATCTCAACTTCATGGCGCCGTTCGGTATGTTCTCACCACCGATCATGATTGCCCCACTCGTGCAACGCTACATCTATGAGTTTGGGGCTAAGCCAGAGCATTTTGCTGAAATTGCTTTAGTGTGTCGTGACAATGCGCAACGCAACCCACGTGCAGTGATGCGCGGGCGGGCGTTAACGTTGGAAGACTATCTTCAGTCACGCATTATCGCCTCGCCGTTACGACTTTTTGATTGTTGCCAAGAAAACGATGGCGCGTGCGCACTCATAGTGACAACATTGGAACGTGCCCGCGATCTGCAAAAGAAACCTGTCCGGATTTTGGCGGCGGGTCAGGGAGGAAACCCTGGCTGGAGTGATGGCGCTTTGGGGTCACACAACATGCCCATCAATGAATACGGCGCCGGCAACGGTAAGACCCTCGCCAAGGAACTTTTTGGTCGTGCTGGCATTACCCCTCAAGATGTCGATGTCTTGCAGATCTACGACCATTTTACCGGCCTGGTACTGATGACGTTGGAGAATTTTGGCTTTTGCGGCCGTGGCGAAGCTGGACCATTCGCTGCAGCGGGCAATTTGCGCTGGCCCAATGGTCGCTTTCCGTTAAATACCTCTGGAGGTCATCTCTCGGAAGCGTATATCCATGGCCTCAACCTGGCCGTAGAAGGCGTACGGCAGTTGCGCGGAGAATCAACCTCGCCGGTCACCGGTGCACAGACATGCTTGGTCACAGCAGGTTTGAGCGCATCACCATTAAGTGCAGCGCTGTTAGGAGTCTAATCATGAGTTACTTTCTAGAGCAAATTGCAGGACCACAACCAGGGGTCGATGATCAGGCATTCTGGAATTACTGCTGCCAACACGAACTACGCTTTCAACGCTGTGCGAAGTGTCACCGCTTTCGTCACCCGCCGGGACCGCTGTGTTCCGCTTGTCGCTCCTTTGAGCTGGAGTGGATACGTGCACCGGAAACCGGAGTCGTGTTCAGTTTCACGATCGTTCATCATTCCGCTCATCCAGCGGTGGCTGCAGTAATACCGTACAACATCGTGGTGGTGGATTTTCCTGAGTGTGGGCACGCCCGCTTGGTAAGTAATGTCGTTGATGCAACGGCGGAGGAGATTCACATCGGGATGAAGGTCTCGCTGGTGTGGGAGACTTCGAGCACTGGCATCCCGCTACCGCGTTTTAAGAGAAAGGATCGGTGAAGATCATGACATTAAAAAATTCACTCGTGGTTATTCTCGGAGGAAGCACCGGCATTGGTCTAGCCACAGCGAAAGCCGCCAAAGCTGAGGGCGCACAGGTAATCGTGACGGGACGATCTACCGATAAACTGCAACGTGCCCAAGCCGAACTCGGTTCGGATGCACAGACCATCGTTCTGGATGTCGCAGATGAAGAAGGGACGCGGAGGTTTTTCACTGACCTGACGCGGCTTGACCATGTCTTCATCACTGCTGGTACACTTGTTCCAGATAAAAAACTTGCGCCGGATAGTGGGACACTGCGCCCCGCCATGGATACCCGCTTTTGGGGTGCGCTGTATGCCGCTAAATATGCGGCTCCTAAGATCGCCGCAGGCGGATCGATCACGTTTATGTCCGGGACCGCTGCCTGGCGACCGCTTGCGGGTGCTTCAGTTGCATCAGCGTCATGTGGAGCAGTGGAAGCATTTGCACGCGCACTGGCAGTCGATCTGGCACCGATTCGGGTGAATACGATCGAACCAGGCTTTGTTGACACCCCATTGCTTGACTCACTGTTAGGATCACAGAAAGATGAAATCCTTGCGGCTGCAGCGGCGCGTTTGCCAGTCAAACGTATTGGCACAGCAGAGGAGGTCGCCGAAGCAGTGTTGTTCCTCATGAAGAACGGCTATGTCACCGGCATTACCTTAACGATCGATGGTGGCGGTATGCTGGTGTAGGAAAGCAAACCGACGCATATACAACACCACCAGTGAGGAAGACAGTTATGAAACTCTACATGTTCCAAGTGGCACCTAATCCAACCAAAGTCCGCCTGTATCTTGCGGAAAAAGCCGCAGGCGGAACAGAAATCCCAATCGAGCAAGTGTCGATCAATCTCCCGAAAGGCGAACAACGTAAGCCTGAGCTTCTAGCGCAGAATTCTTTTGGCAGACTTCCGGTACTTGAGCTCAATGATGGCTCGTGCCTCACCGAGTCATTGGCGATTATCGAGTATCTCGAAGAAATATATCCAGAACCGCCACTCCTTGGTCGCACGGCAATCGAACGTGCACGCGTGCGGGAACTCGAACGGATTATTGAACTCGGCATACTTGGACCGATTGGCCGTATTATTCACGCAACGAAGTCACCGATTGGCTTGCCGCCGAATCCTCCGATTGCCGAGCACTTTCACAAAGCGTTGCCGGAAGCAGCGCAGTTCATAGACCAGAGACTGTCCGACGGACGCGCGTTTGTCGCAGGAGATCAGCCCTCGATCGCAGATTGTACCCTTGCCGCCGCATTGCAGTTTGCGCGCTTTGGCAAAGTAGAAATCAATCCGCAATGGCAGCATTTACTGCGTTGGGATGCAGCGTATCGCGCACGTGCGGTCGCGCAGTCGGTTCTCACGTTATAGGAAAAGAAGGAGCATTATATGGCCCAACGGCTTAGTTATGGCGTTTTCCTGGCCCCACACCACCCAATTGGCGAGCACCCTACCCTGCAGTTCCAACGCGACCTTGAACTCGCGACCTGGATAGATCGACTCCAGTACGACGAATTTTGGGTCGGCGAGCATCATTCCGCTGGTTGGGAAACTATTGGTTCGCCAGAAATGTTTCTCGTTGCCGCAGCGGAGCGCACACACCGTGTGCGGCTCGGGACTGGTGTCATTTCGGTTCCTTATCACCATCCGTTTCATATCGCCCAGCGCATGGTACACCTCGACCATCTGAGTCACGGTCGCGCGATCCTCGGCGTTGGTCCCGGTGCTCTTCCGTCGGATGCAGTTATGCTCGGCATTGACCCAATGACGCAGCGGGGACGCATGGATGAAGGTCTGGGAGTTGTTCTCCGCCTCCTGAACGAACAGGAGCCGATTACAGTTGAAAGTGATTGGTTCACTCTGCGTGAGGCAGTCCTACAGATTCGTCCGCTGCAAGAACGGATTCCGGTAGCTGTCGCCTCCACGATCTCACCATCGGGCATGCAAACAGCCGGCAAGTACGGCGTTGGTGTCCTTTCGCTTGCCTCATATCTTGAGGAAGGACTCACGGCACTGCCAACCCAGTGGGGTTTCGGTGAAACCTCCGCCAGCGAGCATGGTCAGCGGCTGGACCGAGCCAACTGGCGGATTGTTATGCCGATTCATTTGTCCACCTCCAAAGAGCAAGCGTGGCGGGAAGTCGCTGACGGATTGCAGAAGTGGCAGAACGACTACATCGTCGGCGTCCTAGGAACACCAAAACGCAAACCGTTTGCTGACGGTTACGAAGCAGCACGCGTTTTGGACGAGCATGGCGGCGGGATTTTCGGCACCCCAGATGACGCACTGGACAAAATCGAGCGCTTGCAGAAACTTTCGGGTGGCTTTGGCACTCTGCTCTGTTTTGCGCATGATTGGGTGCCGAAG
>JAYVFX010000925.1:0-12805 GCA_043772795.1 Deltaproteobacteria bacterium | reverse complement strand
GTTGCGGTAGTTCGTCACCTCAACACGGTACTGCTTGGTGAGGAAGTAAATCAGTAAGTCTTGCGGTCCGTCGGCATTAATCATCCCGAGACGAATCGGCAGCATGAAGCGTGACGATTCAAAGGCAAATTGTAACGGTCGCAACGAGGTGAATCCTGACCGACCCTGTTCTTTGAGGTTCACTTTGGCGACAAAGAATTTCATGTCACTACGAATATACGGTGCCAGTGCTTGTGACGCACCGACCGGAATATTGTAATTATTCTGCTTCAGCCAAGTTTCTAGTCCCTGTGACTCTTTAGCCGAGAGCACGACAATATCGTACTCACCTACAGTGTACTCGGCTTCAACTCTGACACCGAGGGAGTCCGCCCGTTCACGTCTCGCATCTTTCATCGCCGCTGCTGGTGCCTGCGCCATCATCTTCCCCTCTTTCTCCATCATTCCAATCATACAGGGGTCAGGATCATGATACTCTACTAACCGTGGCGCGGAGTAGGCATCAAGGTGTTCAACCACTTTCGGCTCGATAACCCGGACCATTTCTTTCTCGAGCACGGTGGGAACCGGAATAACCAGGGCGAACTCTTTCAGTTCGCCTTTGAAGTTGTTCACCATCGTGATGACAGTCTTGTCTTCATCACGGGCAATGACAACCTGAGAGGCCGAGTTATAGAGTTTCGCATCGGCGCGAGCGACGTAGAAACCGCAGAAGCTGTAGCCAAGATTGGGGCACAGCAGGATAAAACTAAACAACAGAAGTGAAACACGAACGAGCTGCTTTTGCATACGAGGAACCTCCTGAGAAATTGGGTTTGGGGTTACAAATTGATCACGAGGGGAAGCGTGTTGCGTGAAATCGTGGAGCCAATTCAAGAACGGGACAGTAGGGGCCATCCACAAGAGCGCCCACAGAGGCGTATCCTTCCAGTACCACCATTCAGTGAGATAAAAGCTGATAAGTGCGACAAGGCTGGCGTGAATCATTCGCCCCCATCGCGCCTGCGGCGTCGTCTGTGGATCAGTGAGCATATAGAAAGTGAACAGCCAGAATGCGCCGTTGTTGAGGCGGTGGACAAAAATATCGACTGGGTGCGGATAGCCGTAATAGAGAATCCGCAGACACTCTAAAGCAGAACTGAGAGTGAGAAACGTGAGCGCACTATCGAGCCGACCTGCTCGCAATAAGACGAGAATGCCAAGCCCACCTAACGCAAGCGGCAAGATAGCCAAGTGCCCCCACTGTCCAGAAGAAAGCCACCCTGGAAGGAGTAGCGTCCCTACCAACACAGCAAAATTGGTCGGATTAAGCCAATGCCGTCCACGCCAACGGATAACGTATTTGCTGGCAACTGCCAGAACTACAACCAACGGATAGGCCCAGACTAGAGACGAGCGAAAAAGTAACAGTACGCTCAATGCACTAATCGTCGCGCTTAAAGGTCGCGGCTCTCGGTTGAAGCCTGGCATCAGGCTGAAAAGATACTCGCTTAGTATCCCGCTGACCAATGTTCCGACAATGACACTCAACGACAGCGGAAAATCCAGTGAATGGACACCAAAAACGAGGATTCCCGCCAAAACCATCACTTGCCAGATACGTGCATCGTGTCGCATGTTAGGGCTTCTTTCTGGTGCTTTATTGAGTAAGACCCCGGAGGGAGGCAAATCGGATCACCGCTTGGACGATTATACGAGAGTATTGTATGTCTATGCACGGAAAGGCGAGTTGTTTGGTTGCTGGCAATGCGCGCACGTGAGGAGCATAGTCGCCCTACGGAAGATTGGGGAAGTGTGATGGAGGCGCTGCTGCATGGCGCGCCAGACACAAAGCACGTCGCCTTTGCCAAACTCAACCGCCTCGTTTCCGGCTTTTTGGCTGGATTGCGCGCGTTTGATCACCGCGAAGAATGGGAAGATCTGCGCCAGATTGTCCTGATGAAGTTGGTCCAGAGTTTCAGTCAAGGAAAGCTGCGCGAACCCAAAGCCTTTGTCGAGTATGCACGAATCATCACACGACATGAGTTTTACGATTTCTTACAAGCGAATCGTGGGATGGAGGTTACGGAGCTTCCTGATCTCAGCGAAACACAGGATGAGACAGCGGTGTTGTCCGTTCGCTCTGCCCTGAAAAGTTTACCAGAGAAGCAGCAGTTGGTGGTGCAGGCCGTTTATGTCGAAGGACGAACGTATGAAGAAGCAGCCGCAGCGACAGCAATTCCCTTGGGCAGCCTCAAACGCTATCTGCAGCAAGCCTTAACCCAGTTACGAAAACAACTGTTTGAGGGAGAGTGATCCCATTGAGGTAAATTTCCGGTCTTTCTTAGTAGGTAGGACCGTCGAACGAAGATCGTAGGAGTTGAGAAATCGTCACATGGACGAGACGTGTCACAAAGCCCAGGAAATCGATCTGGCACTCTTTCTGATTGAACCGCACGGTTCACAGTGGCAAGAGTTCAGAGTGCATTATCCATACTGTGCAACCTGTTCTGCTGAGCTCCAGAAATGGACCTCGCTCGAACATGGATTACGCGCAGTGGGCAACTCCAGTGCTGCCATACATCCATCCGCAGAAGCCCTGGTCAAGTTTCAGCAGAGAGCGAATCTCCTTCCAGCAGAAGAACGTAGCAAAATTGACGTACATTTGCGTTCATGTACGGCCTGCCGTGAAGAAGTGAACCTGTTGGGATCATTCGATTTTTCACTCGTACCGGAGTGGGCCGGAGAAACACCGGCCGTCGCTCCAGCAGAGACACACGTATCCTGGAGCGGACGCGTCTGGAACGCCCTACGCTCCTTATTTCTTCACCCAGCCTTTGCCTATGGACTAGTACTGTTGCTGTCTGTTCCTTTTATTCGTTCCTACTATTCTTCCTCCTTCAATCAAACTCCGACTTCTACTGACGTAGGGTCAACTTCGGTACCAATCTCCGAGAGAGGAAAGGCTGAGTTAAAGCAGGAGCAAGAAAGTCCCGTTGGAGAGATGCAGGCGACTCGAACTCTACCGCAGGTTACTGCTTCCGCACCCACCCGCTTACAACCACCTAGTGAAAAAACCAAAGAGGATGGTCCTCCGACAAAACTCGCCAAACAATCCGCTCGGCGAGAAGACTTCGCGCTGAAAGATGAACGTGTCCCAGTACCACCACCTACCTCTCCTGCCCCGTCGATTGCTGCGTCCGCGAGAGCCCGCGATGCAGAAGTTCCTGCGCGACAAAAAAGTCCCCTGCCAAGGAAGAAAAACCACAGGCGTTCTCTGAACCTCCGGTGCCTACTCCTCCTGTGGAAAGGGAAGCTCGTAGTACTGAACCACTAACCTCACAAAAGAAGCATCTGGCAGAAGAAGGTACGTCTGCTACCTCTGCCGTCAGTGGGGCACCGCCTCATGTCGCAGGCTTGGCCCGACGCAACCTTGCTCTACAAGACAGTCAATCCCATAGCCCGGTTTCTTCACTCATGGAGACGTACAAAAACGCCTATGAAGCACGAGACCTTGATGCACTCGGGCACGTATGGAACATGGACCCCGCGTGGCGAGATGCGACAACACGGCTCTTTACTAACAGTCGGCAGATTGCAGTGTCGCTTGCCCTTGATGAAGAAAATATGACAGAAAGCGCAGATCAACGGCAGGTTTCTGCGCCTTTCTCACAAACTGTCACCACGATTAATCAAGATGGTCAGGTTTCAACGCATGGACCATTCTTTTGCATTGCCGACCTGCGCAAACAAAGTGCCAACATCTGGAGAATTCAGGAACTCCAAGAAGACCCACAACATCCTGGGCAATGTCGGTTGCAGCCATAATCGACGACCTTTCTATCCACCCTGTGCTTCACCTTCCGTAGCAGGCTCGCTTGCTTCCGTTTTCTGTGACTCGTTTGTTCTCTTCACTCCGGCTTCAATGATCTCACCTTTACGCTCACGAAGAAATCGAGCAACATCGCCAGCCGCTCGGAGCAGCATTTCCATATAAGCCGCCTCATCATTTGTGAGAGTCGCCAAGCCCCGGTGATAATCTCCTAAAACGGCAACGAGATCATCTGTTTTCTCTGGAATAATCTCAAATCGTTCGGTAAGACAAGTGTTCACTTTCTCGATCAGCCCCTCGATGGTTTTGTTCTGCTCCTCATTGATATTTTTCGACAGCATGTCCTGCCACAGGACTTCTATCGCATAGCGGGATGGATGCTCACGACGCAACCCGGCACTCAACTGGTAAAGCTGTGTTGCAAGGGCTTGCGCATTCGCCGGACGTTTGCGCGAAACGACCGCATTCGCTTTGATAAGTTTCTCGTAAAACTGGTTGATCCCAAGATGGTCCACCAATTTCTGAACAATGTCGTCAAATTCTTTGATTGTTAGTTGTGCCATACCCCACACTCCTTCTCACGATCCATCCCAACCTTAGCAAGGTTCACCGATGATGACAAAATTCGCCGTTGGCCGCAATTCTCCTCTTGCTTGCACCTTGCCTCAGTAATGAGTAATGAGTAACGAGGACTGAAATGTTTGCAATCCGCATTCCGCAATCGCCAATCTACAATAGGGTAACGCCATGACCGATCACGAAAAAATTCTCGCTATTATCCGTCAAAAAGATCAGGTTCCGATCACGATTGATCCACGCAAAACCGCGTTGTTGATTATCGACATGCAACGCTACTTCGTCAGCCCGCATTACGCGTTGATGCAGACTTTCGAGAAGCTCGAACCCGGAGTGACCGGACCATACTGTGAGCGAGTGAATACGACTGTGATTCCGAACATCAATCGCCTCCAGACCTACTTTCGCGCTCAGCGCCTCCCGATTATCTATACGGCGATCGGGACCTGTACAGCCGATGGCCGGGATCTCAATCAGATGTGGAAAGATCTTGACCAGTTGAGTCTCAATGTCATTGGACAGCGTATGTTTCCACGTGTCGGTGAACCGACTTGGCAAATCGATGACAGCCTTGCACCTTTACCCGACGAGTTGGTCATTAACAAAACCTCCAGCGGAGCGCTCAATTCCACCATGCTCGATCAGACACTACGAAATATGGGGATCGAGTCACTCGTTGTCAGTGGGGTGACGACCGATGTGTGCGTAGAAACCACTGCGCGTGATGCTGCAGATAGAGGATTTCAAGTCATCATTGTTGAGGATGCATGCACAGCGTTTAGTGAGATACTTCACCGCTCCGCGCTGCAAGCATTTAGCCTCGCATTCGGGAGAGTACGAAAGACAGAAGAAGTCGAGCAACTGTTAACCCAGGCAGCTACTCTATGAAAGCCATTCTTTTTTTGGAAAAAAAACAACCAGGGGAGACCGTGCCTGATTATCTCCCAGGTCTTGCCCATCTTCACCTCACCGACGTACCCGTCCCAGATTTACCCAATGAAAATTGGGTTGTGATTAAAAGCAAAATCGCAGGCATTTGTGGCAGTGATCTCGGTTTCCTTCAAGGAAAACCGATGCCCGCAGCGGAGCCGTATTTTCAACTGCCGGTTATTCCTGGTCATGAGCTGTTTGGCGAGATTGAAGCCGTCGGCAAAAAGGTTCGCGGCTTCTCCCTCGGTCAGCGCGTTGCGATCGACCCCTCAATCGGTTGTCGAGAGCGTGGCTTTAAGTCGCTCTGCCAGCAATGTCGAAATGGCAACCCTGGCATCTGCGAGCGGCTCGCGGAAGGCTGTTTGAGCCCAGGGATTCTGATCGGCACTTGTCGGACAACCGGTGGTGGATGGGGAGAGTATTTTGTCGCACCGAGTCATCGGCTGTTCCCAGTACCAGACAAGATCGATGATGATGAAGCCTCGCTCCTGGAACCATTCTCTGTGTGCTTGCGGGCCGTGCTCAACAATCCCCCGCAAAAAAAAGAACTGGTTGTTGTCATTGGCGCAGGTACGATCGGCCTCATGAACATCGCTGCGCTTAAGGCCGTTGAGCCAAGTTGTCGCGTCGCCTGTGTCGCCAAGTATCCGTTCCAGGCTAAGCTCGCACGCACTTTGGGTGCGGATTACATTATCGATTCTCAGAAAGCTGATGTCATGGAGCGCGTCGGCGAATTGGCACAGACCAAAGTCCACAAGCTCTCTGACGGCGGGGCGATGCTCGCTGGTGGAGTGCGTCTCGTGTATGACACCATCACCAACGATACCACGATTAATCAAGCATTGCGGATGGCATGTGGGAAAGGGGCGGTTGTCATTCTCGGACTTGCTGCATTACCACAGGGGATCGACTGGACGCCGATCTGGCTGAAAGAAATCAAAATTATTGGCAGCCTCACCTATGGTGCGGAATTCTTCAAAGGCAAACAGGCGGATACGTTTGGTCGGGCAATTGAATTTCTTACGCGTCGTCGTACCAACCTCACATCTGTTCGGCCGCGCAAGTATCCACTCGAACAATACCGCAAAGCGCTTACCGAAGCGGCCAGTAAAAAAACCTCGGGTGCAGTAAAGGTCTCGTTTGCAATCTAAGAACACCATATTTCAAGTCATTGCGAACGTAGTGAAGCAATCTTTGTCCATAAAGAGTGGATTGCTTTGTCACCTCCGGTTCCTCGCAATGACAGGTACTCTTCAGTTTGCGGACGCGCGTTAAGGGAAGAAACAGTCATCTATGTCTCAGGCGAAAGAGGCGGGAGATTCATTTCTCTACGGCTGGTGGATCGTGTTTGTGGCTGCGGTCGGCCTCTTTATGGGTTATGGACCGGTTGTCAGCTTCACTTTTGGTGTTTTCTTCAAGCTCCTAAACCAAGAGTTTGGCTGGAGTCGCGGAGACATCTCTCAAGCGTTCTCCATCTCTCTTCTTATGATGAGTTTAGCGTTTCCATTTATTGGGCGCCTTGTCGATCGCTTTGGTGCACGTAAAGTTATTATTCCCTCTATTCTGCTGTTTGGTCTCGCTTTAATGTCACTCTCGCTGTTGTCGGCCAACCTGTGGCATCTGTATGCGGTGTATGTCCTCTTAGGTTTGGTTGGCGGTGGAACCGCGCCCGTGCCGTACTCAAATGTGCTGTCGCATTGGTTCGATAAGCGACGAGGTCTCGCCCTCGGTCTCGCAATGGTTGGGCTTGGTCTCGGAGCGTTCGTCATGCCGTCGCTTGCCCAAATGCTAATCGTCTCATACGGCTGGCGTCAAGCGTACATAGTGTTCGGCCTGATGGTCATGATCGTGACAATCCCGGTAGTCGGACTGTTTCTCAAGGAAACGCCAGAAATGGTGGGGCTTCGTTCTGATGGTAAGGCAATCGACACGAGCCATACGAACGCAAGCAAGTTGAAAATTGGATTTAGCGCACAAGAAGCATGGCAGACGCAGACGTTCTGGATCTTAGTCAGTGCGTTTTTCCTCATGTCGGCGAGCGTACATGGCTGTCTCATTCATCTCGTTCCGCTGCTCACGGATCGCGGAATTTCTCCGCAACTTGCAGCAGCGGCAACCTCACTGTTTGGCGCCGCTCTCTTGTTCGGTCGCGTTGGCGCGGGCTATCTCCTTGACCACTTTTTTGCGTCCTCTGTCGCAGTATGTTTCTTCTGTGGAGCCGCACTTGGACTGTTGCTATTGTGGAGCGGTGTCACAGGAACCATCGCCATTATTGCCGCTTTTCTCGTCGGCCTCGGCATGGGAGCAGAAGGAGATATCATTGCCTATCTCATTGGTCGCTATTTTGGTCTCCGCGCATTTGGCGAGATTTACGGCTATGCCTTTGGCGCATTCACACTCGGCGGTGTCTTCGGCCCACTTCTTATGGGCAAAGGATTTGACGCCACCGGTTCATACGACCTCGGGCTCGGTGTGTTTGTTGTCGCTACGTTGATTGCGGCTGGACTGATGACACAACTCGGACCGTATCGGACGTGGGACATCACGACAGAGGCGACGCTCACTCGTTCAGCATAGTCCGGCCGCCTCGTCTTTAACGCAGAGGAGAAAAAAGGTTAGAAGTCAAACCCTAGTTGTGTTGCCCGGCCGCCCACCGGCAACGGGCGGGGATTTCTCGCTTTCACCGGACAGAATTCCTGAAAGTCACAACTTGAGCACCATGCACCTTCGTGCGGCTCAAACTGTTGCTCGCGACCAATGTCACGACACAGCGCCTTGATACGGGATTGGGCTGCTTCCGGTTTATCGGCTTCGACTGTTTCTTTCTGTCCGGTACGCAGGTAATAAAACGACAACTTCTTTGCCACTTCTCCCGTCGTCACCTGAAAGCCGAGTTGGTAAACATCCAACTGTAGCGGATCAGGAGCCACCACACTGCGCTGTGATAGTTTGTAGTCGATGATCTCGAAACCATCTGGCGTATCATCTACCCGATCAATCCGCCCAGTCAAGGCAAACGGTCCCACATAGAGCGTAAATTTTTCTTCTAAGAGATACGGTGTAGGAAAGCGCCCGCGATGCGCCTCCCAGTAGCGGGTGAGCAGCTGGCGACCTTCTTGATACTGTTGCTCGGTGAGCGGATGAGTGGGATTGTCATAGTATCCCTGCAAATGCGCTAATAAGCTCTCAAGCGAAACCGCAGAACCAGGCAAGAGCCCAGGAGGATCGGCGGATTGCTGCTTCAACCCTTGATGGAAGAGATGCAACGCGCCGTGTAACGCACGCGACGACTGTGCTGCGGGTCGGGGTCGGCTTGGCAGCCCGCGGTTATATCGTAAGTGATAGCGAAAATGACACTGCTGAAACGTCTTGAGGGTGGTATACGAAAGCTTCATTCCTCTCCCCTCCTGCGGTTACCGTGCTCGTCGTCGCGGTTGTACCAGCTGTGGGTTGAGTTCGTCCATTTGCGCAACGAGTCGGTCGTGAAGACTATTACAGACAACCTCACACAAAGCAAAGACGGTTTCGTCAGCAATCTCAGAATAGACATTCAGCCCCTCTTTGCGGCGGCGGACTATCCCGGCAAGCTGCAAAATCCCTAAATGCTTGGACACATTGGCTTGCGAAGCACTGGTAGCACTCACAATTTCACCTACGGTTAGCTCACCTTCCCACAACGAGTGGAGAATCTTCAGTCGCATGGGTTCGGCGAGCAGCTTAAAACGCTCGGCAATCATCTCTAGCGCAGCATCGGAAAGTTCTCTTTTTTGGCGCGACATGTATCTTCCCTTGACATTATTCAACTACATTGCTATTCAGCAATATAATAATATCAAAGAGTATTGGTCCTGGCAAGAGAAGCTGCCCACAGTTGGGACTAAGAGGATCAGAGTCGAGAATACAACCATCGTCGTTCAAGTGGAGGAAACTCTATGGAAAATTTCACACCACTGGCATCTCTTTGTGGCGGGATGCTGATCGGTCTCAGTGCGCCGCTGCTGTTACTCTGTGACGGCAAGATCGCTGGCATCAGCGGTATCGTAGGAGGGCTCCTCAGTCCCGTGCACAATGACACGGCCTGGCGTGTTCTATTCGTAGTCGGCCTTCTTACTGGCGGACTCCTCTTTAGCCTCTTCTTTCCGCACGTTTTCACCTTCAGCATTGCACGTTCGCCTGGCGCACTGATTTTCGCTGGACTTCTGGTTGGTTTCGGCACGCGGCTGGGTAACGGTTGCACCAGTGGTCACGGAGTTTGTGGAATCAGTCGTCTCTCATCCCGCTCTCTTGTTGCCACGATCACGTTTATGATCACCGGCATCGTCACGGTGTACATCATCAATCACCTATTGGGAGGATCACTATGAACTCAGCATTCGCAGCCTTTATCGCTGGTTTCATCTTTGCCATTGGCTTGACAATAAGTGGCATGACACAGCCAGGTAAAGTGACGGCCTTTCTTGATCTTGCGGGCAACTGGGACCCAAGCCTTGCCTTCGTCATGATGGGAGCAATTGCCGTATACACGGTCCTCTACCCTATCATTCGTCGGCGTTCGACACCCCTATTTGCCTCGACATTTTCTATCCCAACTCGCAATGACCTTGACTCTCGTCTCATCGGCGGAGCCGCGCTCTTCGGTATCGGTTGGGGACTCGGAGGATTCTGTCCTGGACCGGCTGTGACCTCACTCGCCTCAGGCCAACTGTCGGTCATTATTTTTGTTGCCGCAATGTTGGCTGGGATGTTTCTCTACAAGCTCATCAATACAACATGGACGCAGCCGTCGCCAACGTATTCACAAAGAGATCCACAGGTCGTCGTCCCCTCTACTCCGGCCTTTCAAGGTCCACAAGACGCCTGACCAAGAACAGGATGGCAACCTCTCATTTCATGACACCCAGGAGGACGTATGTTATTTCGCGAACTCAATCGAGGGAAATGCAAAACATACCTGATTGCCTGCGAACGCACCAAAAAAGCGGCGTTAGTTGATCCGCTGAAGGATAAGGTCGAACGCTATCTGGCCTCACTCGCCTATTTCGGCTGCGAGTTGGAAGCGATCATTGACACGCATACTCACGCCGATCATCGCACATCAAGTTGGGAACTCCATGACATCACGGGAGCACCAGTCATGATGCATCGTCGTGCTCCCGCTCCTCATGTCGATGTACACGTCGAAGATGGACAAATTATTCCCATTGGCAACGAACGAATTCACATCTTTTCCACCCCTGGGCATACGCCAGACAGTATTAGTTTACATACGGCGAATCGGATACTGACGGGCGATACCTTGCTTATTCACGGTACCGGGCGATGTGACTTCGCCGGTGGCGATGCCGGGGATCAGTACGATTCGATCGTCCACAAGTTATTTACGCTTGCGGACGAAACCCTTGTGTTTCCGGCTCATGATTACCGTGGCAATACCCATTCCACGATCGGTGAAGAAAAACGCGCCAATCCCCGTATCGCTGGGCGCACCCGTGAAGCTTACATTGCGCTCATGAACAATCTGGGCCTGCCACTACCGCAAGGCATTCAAGAATCCTTGCAACCGAACCAGTCAGCGATCGAAGATGACTCCGTCCACTTTCCTACTCTGGTCGAACTGAATAGCGTACGGCAACTGACGGCACAGGAGGTACACGCCCACCTGGCCTGGGATCAGCGTCCACTGATCCTTGATGTCCGTGAGCAGGAAGAATTTCGTGGCGAACTGGGACATATTCCGGAGAGTATGCTGATACCGCTCAAAGAGTTACCTGCTCGCAGCAAAGAAATTGACACATACAAAGACAAAGACGTCATCGTTGTCTGCCGTGCCGGTGTGCGCAGTACCACCGCCGCCGCAATTCTCACCGGCCTTGGCTTTGAACACGTCTCAAATCTCAAGGGAGGCATGCTGGACTGGGACGAGCAAAAGCTGCCGGTAGAACGATAAAACTTAGAGCTGGAGGCTTAGGGGTTGGGGATTGGTAAAAGCGAAGACAAGGGAAACCAGAATTTTCGTCCTTTGCCCTTTGACTTTTTCTTACACCTCGCTCCTAATGCCACCATGCTTGTACGGTATCTCCCATTTCTTGACCTCCGTTCCTATCAGCTTAAATCGGTCCGTCGTGATCTCCTGGCCAGCGCGTCAGTCACCTTTCTCGATATTCCTCAAGGTGTCGCCTATGCCATCATCGCCGGACTTCCACCAGCCATGGGGCTCTATGCCGCTGCCATCCCGGCCATTGTCGGAGCACTTTTTCGCAGTTCACGCCATGTGGTGACTGGTCCTACCAATGCCCTCAGCCTTCTTGTGGGGAGCGCCGTTGCTGCTCAAGCTGCTCAGCATGGAGCTGTCCCAATGGAAGTAGGGGTCACTTTGGCACTTATGGTCGGATTGATCCAATTCTTTTCTGGACTCTTACGTCTTGACGCGATTGCAGATTATATATCACAGCCAGTTTTACGAGGGTACATTACTGGCGCAGCAACACTGGTTGCGGCTGGGCAACTCGCGAACGCAGTAGGAACGAAGGCAGCGAGCGGCAACCTTTGGGAGACGCTGATCAATTGGCTTGCGACACTGCCTCATACGCAACCGCTTGCCGTCGCATTTACACTGGGCACGCTCTGTATTGTTCTTGTACTTCGTCGCTTCAACCGCCGTATTCCCGGCGCACTCGTCGCAATGACCATCAGTATTGTCGTCAGTAATCTGTTCGACCTCCATACGCAGGGCCTACGGCTGGTGAGCGACCTCGCCCCGATCCCTGCGGGGTTTCCGCCCTTTACCGTCCCTAAAGTTGCACTGGCCGTTGGTATTATCCCAGCGGCTATCGCCTGTGCCGTATTGTCCTTGGTCGAATCCAGCTCAGTTGCACGCGCGCTGGCCTCGCGGAGCGGTCAACGGCTCGACCTTGCAGTAGAGTTTACGGGACAGGGACTCGCGAATATGACTGCGGCATTTTGCGGTGGCTATCCTGTCAGCGGCAGTTTGGGACGATCCAGTTTGAATCAACAGGCAGGCGCGGAAAGTCGCCTTTCCGGAGTTTTTTGTGGACTCCTAATGCTCTCGGTTCTGCTTTTTCTCGGCCCCCTGGTTGCCCATACGCCAGTTGCTAGCCTTGCTGGGTTGTTGTTTGTCCTTGCCAACGACCTCATTGATCGTGAGCGAATTCGCACGATCATACGGAGTACCCTGAGTGATCGCCTCGCCTTTCTTGCAACACTAGTCGGCGCCTGGAGTCTCCCACTCGACAAGGGCATCTACTTCGGAGTAGGCATCAGCATTATTCTGTTCCTTCAACGCGCCCGCCTCCTCACCATGCGTGAGATGGTTCTCGGAGGAGAACAACGGTTTCGCGAGATCGAGGTCCGGTCGCAAGAAGAACGGTGCTCCTGCACTTCCATCCGCATTTTGAATCTCACCGGCCCTTTATTCTTCGCCGTTGCTGGGGAATTAGATCATGCTTTAGATCCATTTGTGGACGATCC
>JAYVFX010000924.1:0-2377 GCA_043772795.1 Deltaproteobacteria bacterium | reverse complement strand
TCTCAAGCTTAAGGGAGATCGACTCTTGTAGTTGCAAGGCAAGCTCAAAGAGCCGCGCCGCATTACCAGCCTTGAGTTCTAACTCAACTTCACAGATTGGCAGCCGCTTCTCTTCAGCGCGAATCTCTCCTTGATCAATGGACAGCTCGACTACATCACCACCAGTGAATTCCAACAGGGAACTCGTGCGCGTAAACTCGGTTACAAACACTGGACGCAGCGTTTTACGAATTTTCCCGTCAGCAAAAAACTCACATACCGCTGGATCAGTAATGGCATCAAAATCAAGCGTGTCCTCTCCAGTTTCACACTCCCACTCTGGTCGTTCGTGCAAACCCCCGGCAACTTTCCCTTCCGTCTTCACCGTTTGTATCCACCGATTGCCGGTGCGACGCAAACGGAGCGCAGTACGGTGCTTCTTCAGATTAAGATCAGGCGTGTCATAGTACACACTGAGGAGTTGCTGCGGTAGCAACTCCCGGCGCGCGACCGTCTCGAACATAGGATGAAGAAGAAGCCGCCCAATGTCGTCTGGAGCAATGAGGAGTTTAAGTTCGACTTCGTTAGCCATTGTTTCTCACTCGAACCGTACGACATTAGTCTACGGTAAACCGCATTACACTCAAGATAAACTACACGCAGCAAAGTCTAAGGGCGAGCACGGAATGTCTCTCCATTTTGAAAGTGTCCCCTATCGCAGAGTTCGTTTTGCTTTCGCAAATTTCTTCACTGGCGCGAAAATTGCCCTCTTGCCTCGCCCTAGAATTTTCAGCTACAAGGGGGTGCATTAAGTTACAGGATTCATTGTGCGTGACGGACCGCGACTCTATCTACGCCTTGGTGATCATGTCGTTCACCTCAACTACGAACAGTGGGGAAACGGTGTCGTTGTCGAAGAAATGACTTCAACGTTGATTGGTGGTACGTGTCTGGTGAGGATTCTGTTTGATGACGGCCAGCAACGCACGTTCAGCAACGACCTTGATAACGACATCTGCTGCTATTACTTTGGCATTCACCGACAATCGCACCCATTGTTCGATACGGTTCGCCGACGCGCGAGCCGCTCTTCCGCAGCTAAACGTTTGCCGCACGAATAGATAAGTTTTGTCGGAAACGCTGTGTGTATTCTCGCCTATATCTTGCGCTCTCGTAGGCTGGAATTAAGGTTAGCGGGTAGGTTGGGCTGAGCCTAGCGAAGTCCAACACCCTACAAGGCCACTAAGCTGCTGGGCAACGCTCCGCTTTTGCCCACCCTAATTTTCCGACTTAGTACCCTGCAATGTCAGCAGTTTGGTTTAGGATTTTTTCAGCTCTGGCAGTGGCTCACCCTTGGGACCAGTGCGGGCGATTTTTCGCTGTTCAAGCGTGCTCAACGTGTCGGTATTCACCCATGGAATTCCCATCGCACATGGTTTGGGCATCCCCTCTTCTTCGACATCTTCGTACTGGTCAGCGCCCGGTCGAGCGAAATTAATCATCTTGCGTTTGCCCATCGCGGTCGATTCTCCTGTTCACGATTGAGTGTAGAGATATTCTTTACATCATCAGAGAAGTGGTCAAGAGCCGTCACTGCAAACAATTGGGAATGATTCAGTTTGCCTTCAACGCTGTTTCTCGTAGACAACCATAGTAAGGTTGCGCGCCGGCTGGACATGAGACCCCCATCCGTGGTACTCAGATTCTCCCGGTTTGGCACATTCTGTACTCTGTCTTACCCACAATTCCCAAAAAGGAATGTTATGCAAGTGACATTTTACGGAACGCGCGGCAGTTGCCCAGTCTCTCATCCCAGCAAAGCGACATATGGAGGTAATACCACGTGTCTGTGGGTCGAATCATCGTGCCTGCCTAACGGCCACTGGCTGGTGATCGATGCAGGCACAGGCATCGTTCCACTGTCCGCCGATTTTGTCCGGGACGGCGGACAAGCTGTGACTATCCTTCAGACCCACTATCATCATGATCATACCCAGGGGTTCGTACTCTCAACGTTTCCGTACCTCAAACAGGTGCCGATGAACATCTACGGACCGACCGATCAAGGTCTGGGACCGCGTGCCGTGTATCAAACCCTGATGCAGCCACCCTATTTTCCTATCGACTTGCATGAAGTTGGGAGTCATATCCGTTGTGTCGATATCACCAATCCCAATAGCACGGTGTTGGTGATACATCCGGAAGGCGGGCAAAGCCTGCTTACCGTTGAGTCCCTCGAACGTCTTGCCGCTGATGGCGCACCGGTCCCGTTCCCCAAAGGCGCACATTTCAAGCTTGCCGAGTGTCTGGTCATTGCCATGCATCGCAGCAACCATCCGGAGCGAACGATCTCCTATCGCTTTGAGGAACGGCCGTCGGGACAGGTTTTTGTGTTCGT
>JAYVFX010000923.1:0-3114 GCA_043772795.1 Deltaproteobacteria bacterium | reverse complement strand
CTCTCCCTGTTGCGGGTCAATACACATCAATGTCTTATTCGGTAAAAACAGGCTGTGAATACTCGCCAGCAACTCGCTCGTTCTCGACTCGTGCGCTTTCCCCAAGAGCACCAATTCCTTTGGTCGTCGTAGATAGAAGTCGAGAGCACACAGCATATTGCTGAAACCAAATGGATTTTGCTCCATCGCGTCGTAGAAAAGACGCAATAATTTCTCTGCTTTGTTGAGGTAATCTTGTTTCTCAGTCAGATAGAATAGGCGCAGAAGATTGAACACCGCAACCGAGTTTCCCGATGGAATTGACCCATCAAACGCGGATTTTGAGCGGCTGATCAGTGCCTCATGATCGCTACTGGTGAAAAAGAACGCGCCTTCTACTTCATCCCAGAAACGTGAGAGCAGCGTCTCCGTCAACTCAACAGCTCGATCCAAATACTGGCGTTCGAACGTTGCTTCATACAAATCAATCAACCCTGCGGCGAAGAAGGCGTAATCATCAAGATAGGCATTAAACTTTGCCTGTCCATCTTTATAGCTGCGTAGTAGTCGCCCATCACGATACAGCCGGGTAAAGATGAAATCAGTCGTCAACCGTGCAATCTCTAGATAGCGCGGATTACCAAGGACTTTGTATCCTTCGGCAAATGCCGACAACATCAAGCCATTCCAGCTCGTCAAGATCTTTTCATCGCGTCCTGGTTTTATCCGTTGTTCACGTACAGTAAAAAGCTTTTGTTTAGCTTCGGCAAGCAATCGCGTCACGTCATCGACAGTACGGCGGAAAAGCTTGGCCAATTGTTCAAGTGTAAGTACCGGATGAAGAATGTTGTGGTGCTCGAAATTGCCGACATCAGTCACATCGTAATAGCGGCAGAAGATCTCTCCGGCTTCGTCACCAAGAATACACATGACTTCCTCTCGGCTCCACACAAAAAACTTTCCTTCCTCTCCTTCTGAATCGGCATCTTGCGTGGAGTAAAACCCACCTTCGGAATGCAACATCTCTCGATCAACATACGCCAGGATTTCTTCCACGACTTGGCGAAAGAACACATCATGTGTTGCTTGATAGGCCTCAAGATATACGCGTGCGAGCAGCGCGTTATCGTACAGCATCTTCTCGAAATGCGGCACCAACCAGCGTTCATCGACTGAGTAGCGATGGAATCCCCCGCCGATCTGGTCATACATGCCCCCTTCGGCCATCTTGCGTAGGGTGAGCAAGGTCATATCGAGGTATTGCGTACGGCCACTTGCCCTATGCTGGCGCAGGAGCAAAGCAAAGACCATCGAGTTGGGAAACTTCGGCGCACCGCCGAGTCCACCATGCGTATGATCAACATGTTGCGCTAAACTCGTGGCGACTTTTTCTAATGCCTCGACTTGCAGCGGACGCGAAGTCTCTTCACGATGCGCGATTTTCTCTAGATTCTCGAGGATCTGCGTCGTTGAGTTGACGATATCTTGCGGACGTTCGTGGTAGGCTTGCGCAACGCCAGCCAATACCCGGGGAAATGCTGGCAAATTGTGTCGATCTTCAGGCGGGAAATAGGTGCCGCCGTAGAACGGTTTGCCGTCTGGAGTCAGGAACATCGTCATCGGCCAGCCACCACGGCCCGTGAGCATTTGCACGGCATTCATATAGATTTCGTCAACATCAGGCCGTTCTTCACGGTCAACTTTAATATTCACATACAGTTCGTTCATGATCTGAGCGATTTTCTCATTTTCAAACGATTCGCGCTCCATCACATGACACCAATGACAGGCTGAGTACCCGACACTCAACAAGATCGGCTTGTTCTCTGCTTTCGCCTTAGCAAACGCTTCTTCTCCCCACGGAAACCAGTTCACAGGATTATGCGCATGCTGGAGAAGATATGGGCTGGTTTCCTGCGCCAGGCGGTTAGTAAATTTGTCGTGCATGAAAAACTGTCCTTTCCGCTGTGACCATCATCAGCGCCGCGCCTTGTCACGAACGACTCGGACGGGACGCCCTTTTAGCGGTAGAACGTCTGCGACTGCAATTCGTTGCCCATGCGGGAGCGTGAGGACTTGTCCCTCTTTTACGGTACGCACACGCTGATAGCGACCAGTAACAGAATCCGGCTCTGTCATGACTTCAATATGACGCCGCACCAAAACCACCAACCAATAACAAGGGATTCCACTGCGCGCGTAAATCTCGGCTTTCCGTCGTCGATCTTGCTGTAAGCTGGCATCGGCAACTTCGATAATGAGGAAGATAGACTTTGGCGCGGGGTGATGTTCCCCGTAATCGAAAGGATCTGGCGCACAGAGCGCAATATCAGGCTCTGGCTGGTTATATTCATCGAGCGCCACGGGTGACTGAACCCGCAGATGAACTTCAGGGCCACACACTTTCATCAACTGATAATTAAGACGATTGACTGTAGAGGCATGCGGCGTGTTTTGTGGTGACATAGCAATAATCACCCCATCAACGAGTTCGAGCCGCTCTCCGGCAAAGAGTCCAGCATCAACCATCTGTTGAAAGTCATTCCGGAAGAACCGTCGCGGCGCAGGAACTGCTCCAGCAGCCATTGTGTCCTCCTACAAATGGTAAATCCGTTGCGCTTCCCGCATCAGATCCGGGCGGAACTCAGGATGGGATACTTCAACAAGGGCTGCAGCACGCTGTCGCAGACTTTTACCGCGTAACGTGGCAATGCCGTATTCAGTGACCACATAATCCACAAACGCACGTAGTGCCGTCACCACACTGCCTGGCTCTAGTGTAGGCACGATTCGGGAAATGCGTTTCCCTTTGACAATCGAACTTGAGGGCGTCACAAGAATCGATTTTCCAGGATTACAGTACTGTGCAGTGATGGTAAAAATTGTCTGCCCGCCAGTGCCAGTGTACATCAACGGTCCGATTGATTCCGAGCAGGCTTGCCCGCCGAGATCGATAGCCAGCGCGTTATTTACTGCGACATAGTTTTTTTGATTGACAAGCAAGCGTAAGTCATCGGTATAGGTAAAATCGTAAAACTCGAAATTTGGATTGTGGTCGATAATATCCAGCTCATCAGGAAATACGCCAACGCCAGCACTCGCAACCACTTTTCCTGGGTTGACCGTTTTGTACTT
>JAYVFX010000922.1:0-6251 GCA_043772795.1 Deltaproteobacteria bacterium | reverse complement strand
TCTGTCGCTGCCATGAGTAAGTTCACCGTACTCAAAAAATTGCTACGCAGCGTCGGCAGTACGAATTCTAATTCACGGGCTCCTGTTACGTAGCTTGCTAAGTGAAAAACGGTTGCAGGTTTGACCTCGCGAAAAATTTTCCGCATTATTTCGAGATCTTCCAAATCTCCCTGCCACCAACGCAAAGCACTCGTCTTCGCGGGGTGAGTAGTGCGAGAAAGAGCGTGCACTTCTCTGCCTTCTTTGCATAAACGTTTGCAGAGGTGGGAACCAATAAACCCACTTGCCCCTGTGACAAACACGTTTCGGTCGGCGTTGAGATTGGGCGATTGCACTTTTTTCTCCTGCGATTGCCTCACTATCAATCAAAGGGTCTGCTTAGTGCACTCGTGCGAGCAGCATATGATTAAGAAGCACGTCAGCCGCGCGTTGAAGGACGGCGAACGGAAGTCCTGACCGCTCGGCTATATCTAACATCGAGTGACTACCGTCTGACGCATTCAGCAGCCACAGCATCGCCAGCTCACTCCGATCCTCCTCTGTCTGTCCTCCGAGCGTACGATAAATTCCCCGCTTTCCGAGTTGTGGCTCACACTTCGGGTTCTGGTTCATGTAGCATTCGTCATTCTCCAGGACAAACAGTATCGCTAGCGCTTTGACTAGCGAGTCCGCCAACGCCTGAGGACGAACAAAATCAAGGTTGTCAGCTGAGGTGTGATACTCGGGAAAGCGACCATGTGGGGTCCGCATCAAACAACCGACCGGCAGATTGAACCCTGGAGAGCAGTACTGGCGCTCGTCATACCCGTAAGGGGTAAAATCCAGAATCTCGTAGGCTTCCCCCGAGTGCTGCAACACGTGGCACACGGCACGGTCCACCTCCGCGTTGCCGCGGCGGCTACGTTTATACGTCGAATGCCCGGCATCCCCCACATTGGCCAAAACCAACCCGTGCTTGATCGCCGCGGTCTTGGCCTCGTTGCGACACAACCACGTAATCGAGCCCACGGTTCCTGGAATAAAGAGAAAGCGATACGAGTAACGGCAACTAATACCACGTAAAATTTTCGCCAACCACACGGCAAGCGCGACACCAGAGAGATTATCGTTGCACAGCGACGGGTGGCAGGCATGACACGAGATGAGGACTTCTTCCGCGCATTGGCCTGGCAAATATAACTCACCGTAAGTGAGATTTCCGGCTTCCAACGACGAGTCAATACATACCTCGTACTCATCTTCGGTCAACGCAAGCCACTGGCGATGACTGAGACAAAAACCCCAGGTTTCGTTGTAGTAGCTCGTGCGATAGGGGATCCAATCGGGATGCTCGGGCATGGTAAACACATGCGCCGCAAGAGCACTACGCGTGAGTCTCTGTCGCACCGGGACGCTATAGTTAACCACGTGGAGATTGTGCTGACGAAAATCGACGACACGCTCGCCCTGGGCATTCTTGATATACGCATCGCGAATGTTCCACTCTTTGGGGACGGTCCAGTCGAACACACGAGTGCCGCTTGGCACTTCGTGGGTATCCAGCGCAATGTGGTGTTGCACCGCTCTCAGGCTTTCCCGAAATCCGTTTCCGGTAATACTACGACAAATCGGATAGAGTTCGGCAATGAAGGCATGCATCGCGGGGCCGACTGTTTGTGCATCGCATACGACATCTCGCGCCGAGAGTGTCATAACGGCCTCACACTCTGTGGACTGAAGTCGGGATAGTTACGATCGCGCTCCATGATAATGCGTGTGGCTGGTGGCCAGGAAATAGCAAACGCAGCATCATCCCATCGCACCCCGCGGGCATAGTCGGGGACATAAAACTGGGACATCTGATAAAGGACTTCAGTATTATCGGCAAGCGTTTGAAAACCGTGCGCACACCCATGTGGCGCATACAGCATCGTCCGATTCTCCGCTGTCAAAACTACCGCAACGTGTTGCATGAAAGTCGGAGACGCAGGCCGAAGATCAATGATCACATCATAGATGGCTCCTTGAGTGCAGCGAATCAATTTCACTTCTTCGTAGGGAGCAAGCTGGTAGTGCATTCCCCGCAGGGTACCACTGTTTTTATTAAATGACAGGCTGCACTGCACGAGTTCGCTACTCAGTCCGTGGGCCGCGAATTCCCGTTGACACCACGTCCGCGCAAAGAAACCGCGATCGTCTGCAAGCCGCTCTGGTTCAATAATCAATGCGCCAGCGAGTTTGGTTTCCGTGAAGATCATTGAAAGATCTCTACCTGAGGAATAGGAACCACAAACTGCCCCCCCCACTCGCGAATATAGGAGAGCTGTTGCCTCACCTCTGCTTTGAGATTCCAGGGCAAGATCAATACATAATCTGGCCGTGTTTCCTGTATTTTTTCCGGCGCAAAAATGGGAATGTGTGTGCCCGGCAAGAATTTCCCCTGCTTGTATGGGTTACGATCAACCACATAATCCAGAAAATCAGTGCGCACGCCACAGTAATTGAGTAGCGTGTTCCCTTTCCCAGGTGCGCCGTAGCCCGCAATGGACTTTCCGGCCCGCTTCGTCGCTATGAGGAAATCGAGTAACGTTCGTTTCGTCTCTTGCACTTGAGCTGAGAAGGAAGCATAGGATTCCACTCGTGTCAGGCCCTGTTTATCCTCCAAGGCTTGCAGCGCGGCCACCCGCGGCCCCGCTTCTTGTGTCGTATCATCATGGTGGCACGCATAAATACGTAGCGAGCCGCCATGCGTCGGGATCTCCTCAACATCAAAGAGTCGCAAACCATGCGCCGAGAAAATCTTTTCGACAGTGAAAAACGAGAGGTACGAGAAGTGTTCGTGATAAATGGTGTCGAATTGGTTTCCTTCCATCAGGCGCCACAAATGGGGAAACTCCATCGTGATTACTCCCTGCGGCTTAAGGAGTATTTTCATTCCTTTCACAAAATCGTTGATGTCCGGTACATGCGCCAGTACGTTATTGCCGAGCAGCAAATCAGCCTGCAGGCCCTGGCGAGCGAGGTCACTAGCGGTTTGTTCGCCAAAAAACCTCACTACCGTATGAATACCCTTCTGCTGTGCCACGTGCGCGACGTTGGCTGCCGGCTCAACTCCCAGGACCGGGATGTTGTGTCCTGCGAAATACTGTAACAGATAGCCGTCATTGCTCGCAATCTCAACGACATGACTCGTCGTATGCAAAGCAAACCGACGAATTACCATCTCGGTATAGGCTTTAGCGTGCTGGAGCCAGGAGTCCGAGTATGACGAGAAATAGGCGTAGTCGGTGAAAATCTCCTGAGGACTGACATATTGGGGTAATTGTACAAGAAAGCAACGATCACACAGATACACATGCAGTGGATAGAAGGCCTCCATCTGGTTCAGTTGCTCAGTCGTGACATAGCTCTCACATAGCGGTGACATCCCCAAGTCGACGAACGTTATTCGTAAGGGGGCACGACAGAATCGGCAGAGATTATTTCTCGACAGCTGTTGCTCGTTCATCCGGCGATCTCAAAAGCTTCATCGGAACGCGGAACCGCGTTCTCGACCCGCGTCACTTTGCGTAATTAACGGCACGAAGCGGTGCATCTGTAACCATAGACGCAAGACTCGCTCCGACATCTCCTTGTTGAAACACTCGCTTATCCAAACCATAAAAGCGCATTTTCCGGTAGAGGGTTTTGATATCAACGCCGCAATTTGCGGCGGTGATGGCGATCTTTCCGCCTGATTGCAGCAGTTGTTGCGTGAGATATTGTCGCTCTTGCTCGCTCAACCACTCACGTAGCGGTGAGGCTGCGGATATCGTAAACCCTTCAATCATCGAGCTTGTTTTCGCACTTGGCAGATCGACCTTCTCAATTGTATGCCCTGTAGTCATGACAAGTGCACGTTCCAAAACGTTCTGCAGTTCGCGCACATTTCCCGGCCATGGGTAATGCAGCAGCCGGCTCATGGCTGCGCCAGAGAGGGTACGGATCTGTTTTCGTCGCGCAACGTAATGATGGTTCAGGAAATCCTGAACTAGCAGCGGGATATCCTCACTTCGTTGCCGTAACGGCAGCAGTCGGACGGTCACCACGTTGATGCGATAGTAAAAGTCGCGTCGCATAGAACCTTGGGCAACCAACTCCTCTAACGACACATTGGTGGCAGCAACGATACGCATGTCGATACGGGTCCGCCGTGTCCCCCCCAAACGTTGCACCATGTGATCTTGCAGCACCAGCAGGAGTTTCGCTTGCATTGCCAGCGAAATACTTTCGATCTCGTCGAGGAATAGCGTCCCGCCATTTGCCACTTCGATCTTTCCTGGCTGCGAGTGATCGGCACCAGTAAACGCCCCACGATCATAGCCGAAGAGCTCACTCTCAAGCAGAGAGTCAGGGACTCCGGCACAGTTGATGGTGACAAACGGCCCGTTCTTACGTTCGCTCTGATGATGAACTGCGCTGGCCACGAGTTCTTTACCCGTGCCGGTCTCTCCCTCGACGAGGACGGTAACATCAGTCGCCGCAACCATGCGAATGACTTCAAAAACACGGTGCATTTCTGGGGTTTTGCTGACCATGCCACCGAAATCGTAGTGCTCCTTGAAGGCTCGGCGCAGGTGGCGAATTTCCATCAAGGTCCACTCTTTTTCCACAATGGCGCGAGTCGCGCTCCGCAATGCGGAGGCACTCACCGGTTTGACAATATAATCTGCCGCGCCTCGCTTGAGAATTTCCACCGCACTACCAACGTCAGCGTATCCTGTGAGTACGATAACCGGGACGTCCGGGAAACGCTGCTGCATGTGGTCAATCAACTCAACGCCGTTAAGCCCTGGAAGGTGGATCTCAGTCACAACCAGGTCAATCTCGTCTGCCTCCAAACGCGGCAGAGCTTCCTCGGCCGACGCGACAAACTCCACCGTATAACTACATTCAGAGTATATGTGTGCGAGACGATGACGCAGTGTCTCATCATCGTCGACTATCAAGATGTGAGGCGTTGGTGTAACTGCACCATGGTCTGTGCCAGTGAGCCTTGTTTCAGCATTGTTGTTACGTAGGCTATCAGCTAATTGGTTGGGACGAGCAAGTCGCGCCATTGGCTCTCCCTCTCTCCAATGTGAATCCACACGGAGTTGGTTGTAAATTATGCTGTGGCAGTTATGCCTCCTCCTCTTCAGATGGTGGGGCGACAACAACTGCTCGTATGGGCTAATCGAGGGTTTTACAGGGGAGCTATCACAAGCCATACAGCGTTGTCACAGGATATTCAGGAGGAGGCTCATGTAACCCTCGCGAAGATTTTAGCGGAACCACAGCGTTGTTCCGTTGGCGCAACAGTAGCGTCGGCTCCTTTCCCGCGCAATAATGCATTCGTTAGAAATTAAACTACTCCCTAAGGAGAGCCTCACAGAGAGAAACTCAGAAGCCATAGCATGTGAGACCAAGGGCCAGACCTACGACTATAGGGTCATATGTCTGGGGTCCGCAAACACGCTAAAAAGTGGGACCTGTCCGCCTACCTCTACACATCGGCACTACCGCCACGCGCTGCAGGAGCATCATGGGCAGCGCCCTGCCGGTACAAAAGTTGAAGGACTGAATCACCTAGAAAGATGAGCATGGACTCGAACACAGGGGCCGTCGACGAGTCTGTGTCCCGACGGTGTAACAGAAAATTCATCATTCTGATCGTGTCACGCTCTTCGTATCCTCACCAACTTTTTCACACACCGAGAGTGGCGATACGTAAGAAGACTGGCGTCAATGCTTGCGGTCTTAGTCGATGTTCACAAACTACATGGCAGCCCGGGAATAAGTTGGATCGAGTCGGCATTATAGGCGCGATATGACGCTCTACCTACTCACGGCCGCCAGACACTCCAAAGCGTATCGCGAATGACACGCAGATCAAACAGCACCGAGGCTCGACGGGTGTATTCTTTCGCCAGTATGATCTTTTCGGGCAGGATGTGATGGATGTATGCGTATTCAGGGTTAACAGCCTGGGCAAGGAGTTGAGCTTCGTTCCGGTATTTCAGAGAGGCAAGATCAGTGATGCCTGGTGCGATCCGCAAAATCTCGGCGTAATCTTCGCGAAACAATTCGACATACTGACGCACCTCAGGACGTGGGCCCACGAAGCTCATTTCCCCCTTCAAGACATTGAATAGCTGCGGGAGTTCGTCGATTTTCGTTTGGCGCAGGAGGCGACCGACACGGGTAATGCGTGGATCTTGCCCCACAGTTATCGCTCGACCGTGCTGCTGCGC
>JAYVFX010000921.1:0-7647 GCA_043772795.1 Deltaproteobacteria bacterium | reverse complement strand
CCGCGTCGTTGCATCTTCAGGATGAAGAGTGAGCCACAGTTCAGGATAATTGAATTCGCCGAACGTGCTGGTAATCATCTTGTTGTTGCTCGGACTAATGAGCGCGAGTGGAAAGCGATCGTCTTTGACTGATTGATAGCGAAACGGAGACTTTCCCAGAGCAGCGGGCGTGAGGTGAATCTTTCCATCCGAGGTCCGCGGGGTGACGGTATCGAACTGGACTGGACGTTCACCAGGAAAATCATACCGTTGCGCTTTGCCGGCTTTCCACAGCGAGAGGTCGGCTGGCTGGCGGTTTAACTGCAGGGTCTCTGCGACCTTGTGCATATATGTGTCAGTGTCCCAATAAAAGGGTTCATGTTGCCAACCCATCGCCCGTCCGAGCAGGGCAAATACTTCTTCATTCGGTTTGGTCTCGCCTTGCGGAGCAATGACTGGCTGCACGCCACTAACCACATAACTCCCATACGCGCGTTTGATTTCGTGTTGTTCAAGGAACGTGACCGCGGGCAGAAGAATATCGGCATACTTTGCGCTGTCGGTCATCACTTGTTCTGAGACAACAGTGAACAAGTCTTCGCGTGCCAAACCATGAAGTACGGCATTTTGGTCAGGAGCCGTCACCGCCGGATTGCAATTGTAGATGAACAGGCCTTTGACTGGTGGTTGGAGATCCGTGTTCAGAATATCGCCAAGTTGCGTCTGGTTAATGATACGAGTTTGCCAGGGAACAGGACCAAAGATCTTGGAGGTATCAAGCTGTGCGGCCCCACTGTTGCTCATGGTGTAGCCACCGCCACGCACACCGAACTTGCCGAGTAGGGCTGGCATGGCGAGAATTGCGGCGAGTGCCTGCCCTCCGTTCCGGTTGCGTTCTGTTCCCCAACCGGTGCGGAGCAGGGCAGGGGCCGATTCGGCATATACCTGTGCCAACGTGCGAATCGCTGCGGGAGAAACCCGTGCCACTTCTGCCGCGCGTTCGACCGACCACGCCTGCGCTTGCTGAAGGAGTGGTTCAAGACCATCGGCGTGGTGACGGAGAAATTCGAGATCGAATCGTTCAGCCTCATGCCAGAGGCGAATCATCGCCAAGGCGACCGGCAAATCTGTACCGGGATACACAGGAAGATGGAGATCAATTTCGTGATCGGAAAACGTCTTTACCGGGTTGACGACAGCTATGAACGCTCCGTTCTTCTTTGCTTGTCGCAGCAAGGGCACGAGATGAATGTTTGACGCTTTGGGGTTTGCGCCCCAGATGATAATGCATTTGGCGTGGGGATAATCTTCAAACGCAACTCCAGGCATGCGACCGTACATATCTTGCGTGACGGCAGTCGACGGTGCGGCACACAGCGTCTTCGCCATTCGCGAAGCGCCGAGAGTCGCAAAGTAAAAATCGTCGATAAAGGCATCAGCCAGGAAGCCATTGGACCCGCCATAGTGATACGGCAGAATTGCTTCAGCACCCCACTGTTGAATGATCACTTTGAAACGGTTTGTGACCTCGGCGATTGCCTCGTCCCATGAGATGCGAACGAACTTTCCTTCGCCCTTCTTGCCGACCCGACGCATGGGATAGAGCAGGCGATCTTCATGATATACACGCCGCGCAAAGTGCGAGACTTTGTCGCAAATGAAGCCGCTCGTGGTTGGGTGATCGTGGGTGCCGCGAATGCGTTGAATCCTGCCGTCACTTACCGTGACCTCAAGGCCGCAGGTATCTGGGCAATCCATTGTGCAGGTGGTGTGAACAACATGTGAGTTCATGATGTATCTCTTATGCAAAAAGGGGTAAAAGGGGAAATGGCGAAAAGGGGAAATGGCAAAGAACGTCTGTTATTGTGTAATTTTCTTCTTTTTCGCCTTTTCGCCCTTCTGTTGGTTGCGCTATACGCCGCGCATACCGGCAGCTTTATCTTTCGGATACAAACTTGCTGTTGCGCTTGGACGAGCGGCAACGCGGTCGAACCAGGCCGTGAGATTCTTCAGGCTCGGATTGATGGTCTGACCGACACCTACGCCAAAATCGAGGGCTGAGAATAGGATGATGTCCACCAAAGTGAAGCGCTTACCAGCAATGAACTGCTGTCCTTCCATGAGCTTATCTAACCATGCGAGTTTTTCTTGCACGATGGCTTTGAGGCCCGGTGCTGCTTCAGGTAAGCAGTGCATGCGATCCTTAAAAAGCTGTAACCCTTCGGCGTAGCGGAAACCGTTGTACATATTCTCGGTGATATTCAGTTCGATACGGCGCTGCCACATGCGGGTCTCGGCGCGTTCTTCGGCTGTCGCTCCAACCAGTGCGGGACTCGGATTCTTCTCTTCGAGATACTCACAAATAGCAACAGTTTCGGCGAGGGTGCTGCCATTGTCGAGTTCCAATGCGGGCATCTGGCCGCCAGGATTCTTGTCGGTGTAGGGCGGTTTGCGGTTGTCTGCCGTAAGAAGATTAACTTCGGTCATTGGCAGCGTGATGCCTTTTTCTGCCATGAACATACGCACGCAGCGCGGGTTTGGGCCGAGTGAATTGTAGAATTTCATCGTTTGCTCCTTCTCATGTTAGCTGTCATTCAGAAACGGGACCGCTTCTATCTATCTGGCTCCGCTGGGTGGTGCAATCGTTATGATTGCGTTTTCATGCCGAAGAGAGGGCCGGTTCAGGGACGGAGAGGTAGTCGCGGGCATCGACAATGGAAATCGGGCCAGCACTGAGTCGCTGGGTTGGGCGAGCCACGACTTGATAAACATGACGAGGTCGGAGTTTTTCCGCGTAGTAGCGAAGATGGCATGATGGAGTGGTATCTCCGTACTTACATTCGATGAGTTCCTGTACGGTATTGTCCCGCAGAATGACGAAATCGACCTCACGTCCTTCTTTGTCGCGGATATAGCGCAGCTCGTACCGGTATCCGAACTTATCTTCCAGATAATGAAGACGTTTAAGGAGCGCTGTCGCCACGACATTCTCGAAGCGCGCGCCTTCGTCACCGACCACGTCGCCAGTATCGAAAAAATAGACTTTTGGTGGCTTACGTACGGCACGGGGAAGATTGCGTGCTAACGGTGGTACGGTGAAAACTAGATACATACGTTCAAGAACTTCAAGCCACGCTTTGAGTGTTGTGGGGCTGATGCTGAGATCCTCGGCAATACTGCCGAGGACGACCGTGCTCCCTACACGCGAACGGAGGGATTCGACAAAGAGCCCAAGTGATTGAATGTTGCGAATCGACTCCAAATCGCGCACATCGTCTCGCAAGACTCGGTCTATTCGCTCTCGCCGCCAGCGACGCGCGAATGTTTCGTCGCCTTCTAAAAACGGTTCAGGAAAACCGCCAAGCGTCAACAAACGCCGTAGCGCCTCATCGGGGGACATGTTTGGCGGACGTTCGGACAAGGTAAACGGATGCAACCGCCAGTAATGGTAGCGTCCCAAGAGGGAATCGCCACCGCGGCGATACACGTCAAGTCTGGCACTACCTGTTACTACGAAATTTTGTCCCGCAGGCCGTGTATCATATAAGCCTTTGATCCAACGCTTCCACTTCGGGAATTTATGCAGTTCATCAAACGCGACCAGGGCAGCGTCGTGCGGCCAGCGTTTCTTCAAGATGATACGGCGGTCATCATCCGCATCCCAATTCAAGTAGGTTCCGTGCTCGGAGAAATGATTGTGTAGCAGGGTCTGCACGAGCGTAGTTTTTCCGCACTGGCGCGGCCCGCCAATGAACACCATCTTTTTGGCGAGGTCGTTGAGCACGTCAGCGGCAAGATACCGTGGTGGCTGTTTTGCAGCCGACTGGAAAATAGCCATGACCATTCTCCAGTACACTGGAAACTAGCCAGGGGCAAGGTGAGGGCCAATGAAGTTATTTCCCTTCTCCCGGTTTCTTCAACCGAAAACGAAAATCACAGTGATTCGCGCCTTGCATGATCGTTTGCGTACGCGTGAGTTGCAGGTCTGGGCTCATGCCTTCGGTGAGGGCAAAGTCGCGACTACACGAGAGCAGAAAGCCGAGTTCCGGCACGCCCATCTTCTTATAAAACTCGCCGTACCCACAGCGGGTGATATTGAAGGCGTAGCGGTCGTCAGTCTGTTCGACTTCCTCGATTTCTAGCGCTCCACCGGAGGAGAAACGCGATAATCCTGAAGCCATTTTCTCAATCGGGTTTCCTTCACCTTGTTGCGCGGCCAGAGCTTCGCCGTGTTTGTGGGCGATGTCGGTGATGACCTTACGCGCAATCGCATTCGCCCGCTCGACTCCGAATTCAGCCTGGAATGCTTTGATGAGGGGAACCAAGACATTCGCTTCAATTTGCCGTTGTTCGAGTAAGGTAATTGCCATGGTGACACCTCTCTGTTCTCGATGGGATGTGTAGGTTGGTCAGCGTTCGCTATCCAGGGGAGGCTTCAACTTCTGGACCTTTAACGGGGAGCCCCGGCTCCCCTAATAACAACATCAATCCTGCACTAAGAATCGTTGCTGGAATGAGAATAGTAAACGCAGTATCGTACGAGCCTCTAGCGTCGAAGATCTTTCCCATAAGGAGCGGCCCTAACATGCCACCGAAAGCGAAAGCCCCATACAGCCAACCGAAAATCCTCCCGAACGATACCAGGCCAAAGTGATGAGCGATGAGGTAAGGCATGAGATCGGTCTCTGCTCCGAAGCCGAGTCCGACCATAGCAGCAAAGAGCAGCGCGAAACGTATATCGTTCGCATTGAACGCAGCGACAAGCCCCAGTACTACCCCGAGGAACAGTCCGGCAGCAACAAGATGAGGCTGCATACGATCTACGAGATACCCAGCAATGATTCTTCCGAGAACGCCCATTGCTGAAAGCAGCATCAGTGCAGTTGCGGCTTGTTGTGGTGAGAGTCCTTTGTCTGTCAGTAATGGCGCGAAATGCGTGATGGCGCCATGTGAGACAGCACTCAGCAGTGCGAAGCTGAGCGCCATGCACCAGAATGGCAGCGTTTTTCTGGCTTCAGCTAACGTTAAGTTCCGACCGCTCGTGTGACGAGCAGAAGAAGCTGTAGCAGTTTCCCCTTCTCCTAAAGGGCGTAATCCTTTCTCCTGGGGACTATTGCTCAGAAAGAAGAGCGCCATCGGTAGCGCTACGCACCAGATGATGAGCCCGAGAGTAACATACGCCCACCGCCATCCTGCAGTGAGAATCACGTGAGTGACGAGTGGCGGAGCATACATCCCACCAAGGAATACGCCAGTTCCCATAAGGCCCAGAGCAATACCACGTTGTTGGGTGAACCAACGAGAGATGATGGTGGCAAACGGGAGGGACGTGAGGCTGGCACCGCCAAAAGCAGTCAAGAGATACGAACCATAAAATTGCCAGATCGAGTTGGAGAGGAACCAAAACGAACAGAAGCCAGCGCCAAATACGACTGCGCCACTTATAATAACTGTACGTGGGCCAATACGATCGATTAAGATGCCGAGGATTGGGGCATAGAATGAAATGATAAGAGCGACAAGCGAGAAGCCGAGCGAAATGTCACCGCGACTCCAACCGAACGTTTCGGCTAACGGTTTAACGAAGATACTGAAAGTGCCAGTAATGAGAATTGGCCCAGCGGCCATGGCGATGCAGCAAACCAGCACCATCCACCAACCGTAGAATATGCGCGGAGATGCGGTCGTGCTCATAGCCGCCCTCATAGCGCAATTGAGGGAGCGAAGCCAGAGGCAGAGGAAATGGAGAGTGAAGAGTGAAGAATTAGGACTGAGTGACGAGGACTGAGGGCGGAGGGAAGAGGAATAGCACAGTTTTGTAGGGTGGGCATTGCCCACCAACTGCTTCGTGCGCACAGCGCACGCTACCGTTTCCGCAATTTGAAACGAGAAACCCGGAGCCCGGTACCGAGTCCTTAGTCCCCGGCTTTGGCCTTTAGACTTCTGCACACAACTACGAACACCCGGTGATGCACTGCAAGCGGGTCGTCAGGGAAGCGTTTCTGCAAAAGCTTTTGTAGATCAGCATCGAAACGAGCAACGCGGTCTGCCGGAAGACTTGCCGCAACACCAGCACTGGCACGAATGCGGCCTCGCCATGCTTCGTGAGTGTACGGAACAAAGGTGTCGAACGAAAACGTTTCAATCTCGTGAAAACCGGCAATCGCAACATCCCTCAACCATCGAGAATACATCCCTCGCCCACCGCTCATTTTCCACTCGGAGTTGTGTTGTTCGATCAGCTTTTCAGTGGCATCAACGACATTGTCTGGGAGCGGAATCCAGTCGAAGTGGGCAATGACTAACCATCCTTGTGGAATAAGTAAACGACGCACTTCTTGTGCAGCTTTAGGACGATCAAACCAGTGCCAACACTGTCCGGCGGTGACAACATCAAAACTGGTATCTGGGAGGCCAGTCTGCTCAGCTTTCGCTGTGACATAGCGCACCGAAACTCCAGCTTCATGGTCCAAGCGTTTTGCTTCTTCAGTAAGCGAAGTAGAAGGGTCGAGGCCAGTGATATTGCAACCACGGAGGGCAAATCCCCGCGCCAGTGTTCCGGTTCCCGTGCCGAGATCAAGCACTTGTTGCCCGGCGATGCCGATACCAAACGTGAAGAGGCGATCAAAGAGCGCAGGAGGAAATTCTGCACGATAGCGACCATAGTCCTGAGCGGTTCTGCCAAAGTCGATCTGCATGAGCGCTCTTTTTATCTCCTCAGAATCCGAGTGCTTTCGCAGCCATATCTAACACGACTGGCACGGAGTACATTGTGCGAGCCAAGCGCAAATCTTTGTTCTTCCCTTCAGCAAACAGACCTGACGCACTGAGCCAGAATGCAGTGCTGCGCATCATGTAGAGAATTTGGTAATAGCGGCAGGCGTCGAAGTCGATGGCCAGCCCGGTAAGCTGTTGATAGGTGTCAAGGAAAAACTCTCGCTCAACCACGCAGGACAGCAGCGGCGAGCCTTCACGATTAAGGTCGGACAAGACATAGGCGACGTCGTACATCGGATCACCGATCACTTGCAGTTCCCAATCAATGATGGCGGAAATGAGATCATCTTTAATCATGAGGTTGCCAGTACGATACGCACCGTGAACGAAAGCGAGTCGTTGTGTCTTTGGGGCGTTGGTTTTGAGCCACATGAGCACTTCGGTCAGGACCGGCTCGGGCTTACGTAACGACTGCTGGATCAAGGATTCCCATTTCGCTACTTCGCGGAGTGCGAACTCCGTTCCTGGCCCGGGAATACCGATAAAGTCGAGACCAGCCGCACGCCAATCGAGATTGTGTAATGAGGCGAGGGCTTCAATAAAACTGCGCGGCAGCTTCCCGCGTTTCGCGGCTTCGGCGTAATACTGCTTGCCGACTTTGGACCAGGGGTTGGTCGCTTCTCCTTCAACTTTCTCCATGATGAAGAATGGGCCACCCAGGAGGGCCGGATCTTCCTCGTACCAATAGACTTTCGGTGTCGGTGCTGCAGTAGGTTCGAGTGCTTGCAGGACGCGATATTGTTCTTTCAAGTCGGACAGATTGCGCAAAAGACCGACGCCAGGATCTTTCCGTAAGCAGAACCCCCGTATCACTTCTTGTCCGTCTTCTTTCCAATGCGCGTAGAAGACGTAAATCTCATGTGACCAGCCGACCGCGGTCTGGACAAATTG
>JAYVFX010000920.1:0-4734 GCA_043772795.1 Deltaproteobacteria bacterium | reverse complement strand
CTCGCGATTTTTTCCGCTCGCTCTTGATCAACATCTTGCATCACACTCACCAGGAAACCGACCACCTCAGTGACCTCGAGATGACTCACCATGCGCGCTGCAGTAAGTACAGCCAGTGCTTCCTCATTGTTCAGGAGATCCTCTTTTAATGGCGACGCTCCCGCAAGTTGAACCATCTTTTCGGCAACCGTACGAAGGAGATCTTTGCCAAGCCGCTGTAACTGGGATGCCACATGCGTCACAACCTCGCGCGCACGTTTTTCTTGTCGCCGAATATATTCTTCAGCTTCTTTCTCCTCTTTTTCGTCATATGGAGAAATGAAGCGTAGCTCCTCAATCAACGCTTCCCGAATTTGCTCAGGCGACATCCCAGCGAAGGCTCCAGGTTCTGCCATTGCCATCAAATTCCGGAGTGTCTCTGCAAACGAGCCAGCGACAAGCCACGGTGCGTCAAATTTAGCCATAGCCATCTCCTCAACTCAGAAGAACCCAATCGGCCCATCATACACTGGAAACAAGGGCAGATTCACGAACCCAAGCACCTGAATAGGTACATAGTCGTCAAGCTTCAGATTGCCTCGCAGCTTGAGAAAGAAATACCGTCTCCCACTACCGTCCTTCAGGGTCCCGTAGTTTTTTTCTTCGACATAGCGACTATCGACGTCAAAGACTACCATAGGCATCTGTCGTTTATCTCCAGGAACCATATCAATGTGAAACGCCCACGCCGCCGTTCCCCAAGGTGCATTATGCACGAGAAGGCCTTTCTCAAGGATACGTGGTGCTATCACCATCGCCTCCGATAGCTTTCCTTTCCCGATCACATGACAAGCTCGTACTAGCGCCATTTCTCCCCTGCCCTACAAAACACGGCGAAGCACCCGGAACACTTTCGCACTGTGAGTAACCGTAAAGTATGCCGTCTGACAAGACTTGTCGAGCGGAAACGGCTCGCGAGCATATCCCGGTTAGGATAGTCCTCCCCAAGCATGCTACATAGAAAATATGTTGACTCCAGCTCTACAGACTGAGTCTCGGAGGGTTTGTATGCAGACTATGCTGATCCGCTTGTCTTTCTGGTGTAGCACGCTCCTGTTAGTATCTTGGGGCGCGGGCTCCCTGCTCTATGCGCAGAGCACTGGCGAGCAAATCTCTATCGCGCTGTCTCGCTACGTCGGCGGCTTCGACAAGCCGGTCCACATCACTCATGCCGGCGATGGTAGTCTGCGGCTCTTTGTTGTCGAGCAAGAGGGGCTCATTCGTATCGTCAAAAATCAGACTCTGCTGAACAAACCGTTCCTCGATATTACTGCACGCGTCGGTTGCTGCGGCGAGCGTGGGCTGTTGAGCCTCGCCTTTCCTCCTGGCTACGCTAATAAGGGCTACTTCTATGTGAACTATACCAACAACGACGGTAACACCGTGATTGCTCGCTACCGCGTGACCTCAGATCCAGATGTTGCCAACCCGGATAGCGAAGAGATTCTGCTGACGGTTGAGCAGCCGTTCGCGAACCATAATGGCGGTCAGATAGCGTTTGGTCCGGATGGCTATCTGTACATCGGCATGGGCGACGGTGGTTCCGGCGGCGATCCACAAAACAATGGCCAGCGAACAGATACGCTCTTGGGAAAACTGTTACGCATTGATGTGGAATCAGGAACACAACCGTACGCCATACCGCCGACCAATCCCTTCACCCAGAACCGTAATTATCGCGGTGAAATTTGGGCGCTAGGGCTACGCAATCCGTGGCGTTTTTCGTTCGATCGACGTAACGGCGCGCTCTACATCGGCGATGTCGGGCAAGGAATTTACGAGGAAATTGACCTCCAGTCCGCTACTAGCTCGGGTGGTGAAAATTACGGCTGGAAAATCATGGAGGGCAACCATTGCTTCGGAAGTAACACTTGCGACCAAAACGGACTCACCTTGCCGATTGCTGAATACGATCATTCGCAAGGATGCTCAGTGACCGGAGGGTTTGCGTATGAGGGATCACAGTACCCACGCCTGCAAGGCGTGTATTTTTACAGCGATTACTGTAGTGGCAAAATTTGGGGAATAACAAACCCGTTTGGAAGTCAAAACAATTCGTTCCTCCTCGACTCCGGCTACACCATCAGCACTTTTGGTGAGGACGAAGCGGGCGAGCTTTATCTCGCTGATTACGGCACTGGCAACATTTACCGCGTCACCGACTCAACCCCAGCTTCTGGAGCAGATCTGGCGGTCTCCCTCAGCGACGCTCCTGATCCCGTCGCCGTTAACGCTACCCTTACCTATACCGCAACGATTACCAACCGCGGACCAGCCTCAACGACTGGGGTGCAGATAAACACGACGCTCCCAACCGGAATCACTATTGTTTCGGCCGCCGCGACTCAAGGGTCGTGCAACGGAACGACGACAGTGAATTGTCAACTCAACACGCTTGCCAATGGTGCCAGTGCGACGGTCACGGTGGCTGTCACCCCAACCACAGCGGGCGGTCTGAGCCTAACAGTCACAGGATCAGGAAGTGAGTCTGATCCTAGCTCCGGGAATAACACGGCGACCACCGTCACCACGGTCTCAGCTAACCAGCCACCACCTCCGCCACCTCCCCCAGCTGACGGCCCAGATCTGACCGGATTTTGGCAAAGCCTCTCCCAACGCTGTAAAGGCACTGGTGCGACACAGAAGTGTAAACTCAAGGGAGCCTTCGTAGTACAGAACCTGGGCTCCCAGAACGCTCCGGTCTCTGCTCTCCAGTTTTATCTTTCTGGCAACTCAACGTTCGACACTGGGGATACCCTCCTCACCAGCACCACGGCCAAGAGCCTAAAGGTAGGGAAAGCAAAAAAACGAAAACTGAAAGTGACGCTTCCGATTGGTAGTAACGCGGTGGGCCAGTTCGTGATCGCAGTGCTCGATCCTTCTAGTAGTATCGCTGAGAAGAACGAGGGAAATAATAGCGTCAGCTCAGATGCGTTACCGTAGGACATCGGAGTGATAACGAGGTCACCTTGGCCATAGCCTCACTCACTTAGTGCGCCGCTGCGAGCCCGTTTCGCTTCAGTATTGCGTGCCACACTGGAGGGAGGGCCAACACCAGTAAAAGCAACGCGGGAAGAAAAACCGCTGGCGCGTCGATTCCCCAGTGTGCGTGTGGCAGGCGACCAGCAATAATGTCAGCGATATGCAGTATTGCATGTCCGCCAAACCACGCAGTAAGTCCAACGTACACAGGATAACAACGAGCGAGGTTCATGGCGCACCAACCAAAGCCGATGCCCAAAAGTGCGAAGGTCACGCCGATATCGCGGATAAAGTGGACATTGAAAGGTCCTGTGTCCGGGACCGCGGCGGGTAGATCCATGTACCACGAGTAGGGAGCCACGAGCATCCACACACCATTTGCCACGTTCACACCACAAAAAAGCCACAGTAATGCTTTCATTCACTTCCCCCTAGAATCTGGCACCAGCCTTTCAGCGAGCGGCAGGATCGGAGCCTACCATGTGGTCTAGAACGGGCAAAGCGGCCTGAGCACCTCCCCCTCTATCATCAGTCGTACTAGACGCACGCCCACGAAATTCGCTAGGGTAACAAAAGGAGATTCTCACTATGGCAGGGTTCCAACCAACAGAAGAGCAACAACTGATCCGTGATACTGTCTCCACCTTCGCCCGCGAGCAGATTCGTCCAGTCGCACGCGAGGCAGATGAAACTGGACACATTCCGGCATCACTTGTACAGCAAGCCTGGGAACTCGGCCTCGTGCAAAGTACCATTCCCGAAGCGTTTGGTGGTATCGGGGAAGAGCCCTCTGCTATCACCGGTTCATTAATCTATGAAGAACTTGCGTGGGGAGATCTATCGATTGCACTGCATGTACTTGTTCCTCGTCTCGTCACACAACCGCTGATTGCCGTGGGTAATGAGACTCAACAGCAAATGCTGCGCATATACACTGGCAGTGAGTTTACTGTAGGAACGGCCGCCGTCATTGAGCCACGCTTTAGCTTTGACATTAACGAACTCACTACGACCGCTACCACCAACAATGGCGACGTGCTTCTCAATGGCACTAAGTGTTTTGTTCCGCTTGCTGCCGACGCTCAACAACTCCTGGTCTATGCCCGCGAGGCTGAAGGCCTTGCGGCTTTTATTGTTCCGAGTGGTACTCCGGGGCTCACGATCCACAAGCGAGAAAAGAATCTCGGGCTCAAAGCCCTCGCGACCTATGAGTTGACTCTTGATAACTGTCGGGTGCCTGCGAGTACTCGTCTCGCTGGCAACTTATCTCCTCTGCTGAATCGCTCCCGCGTAGCCCTTGCCGCGTTGGCGGTTGGCGTCGCGCGGGCGGCGTTTGAATATGCCACGACCTATGCCAAGGAGCGTCGGGCGTTTGGCTCGGCGATCGCGCAGAAGCAAGCGATTGCGTTCATGTTGGCCGAGATGGCAGTGGAGATTGACGCTGCCCGTCTATTGACATGGGAAGCCGCTTGGAAGATTGACGCGGGTCAGGATACCCCAGTTGGAGCTCTTTCCGCCGCAACACGAGAAGCGTGTTTAGCAAAGAACTATGCCGCCAATATGGCACTGAAAGTGACTGACAACGCCCTTCAAGTTTTAGGCGGACATGGGTATATTCGTGACCATTTCGTCGAGCTGTGGTTACGCAACGCACGCGGGTTCGCAATGTTTGAAGGAATAGCGATGATTTGAGTAATGAGTAATGAGTAATGA
>JAYVFX010000919.1:0-3965 GCA_043772795.1 Deltaproteobacteria bacterium | reverse complement strand
TGAGATTTCACTTAAGATGTAGTGGTGCGAAAGAAAGAAGGAGAGCTATGCGTCGGGTAGCGCGGCGAGATCTTCGACCTGTTTGGCGATGAACCGTTGTTTACCGAGCAGTGTAGCCAGCAAACTGGGCTTGGCGCGAAAAATCCGCACGCCGTGCTGGTGCAAGGCACGCACTGCATCGGCAGCCGCATACTGCACGTAGTGCTCGGCATCGCGCAGCAAGGGCAGCAGGGCGTGAAGAATGGCTGGGGGAGCCGCCGCTAACTCGCCCACCGCCGTGGCAGCGCCCCGCCGTACGTCCCTGTCGGCATCGCGCAGCAGGGCTACCAGGGCAGCGAGAATCTCCGGGGTGGCCGCCGTACTGCCGAGGTGACCCACCGCTTCAGCAGCTTCCTTCCGTACCTCTGTGTCGGCATCGCACAGCAGGGTAGTGAGAGCGGTGAGGACCTCCGGAGTGGCCGCCACACTTCCTAAGTGACCCACCGCTTCGGCACCACGCCATCGTATGGTCTCGGCCGCATCGCAGAGCAGGAGCACGAGGGTGGTGAGGAACTCCGGGGTAGCCACGGTCTTGCTTGCAAACATCACTGCTTGAGCTGTACTCTCTCGCACGTGCCAGTCTGGATTGCGGAGCAGGGCCAGGAGGGTGGTGAGCAACTCCGGGGTAACGGCAGCACTTCCGAGCTTGGGCAGCGCTTCGGCAGCCTGCTGCCGCACGCTACCGTCTGGATCACGCAGCAAGGACGCAATATGGTCGAGAAACCTCACTCCAGATCTCATCTCTGCATTTACTCGTGCTAATGACGGTAATGCCTGCGTCAAGTGCGCCACTACTGCGGAGATGGAATTCGTCGCATTTTCCCACCACAGATTAAACGTGTCTGTGGTGATCTGTGACAGTTGCTCGTGCTGTTTCTGTTGTTGTTCGACCTGGAGTTCGGCCATGCACTGCGCAGCCAATCCCAGGCGATGGCGGAAGAGATCGTCTCCGTAAAGGTTGGTCGCGGTCGGCGCGGCAGTGCTCAGCATTGCCAGCAGGGGTTGGGGTTCGTTGAGCTGGCCTGCACACAATGTAATCACCTCGCGCCAGCGTGGGTCCCAGGCTTTATGATCGAGAAACTCAGGCATGGAAATGCGTTGTTCACCAAGGGTGAGATACGCTTTGTCCCATCTCTGTTCATTCACCCGCGTGGCGAGCGCCCGAGCGGCAAGGTACTCATGAAAGGTCAGATGTAGAAACCGTAGCGGAGGGTCGGTGCTTGTCCCGTCTTCGACCAATATTCCGTCTGCGACTAACTCATCAATGAGCGCAGCTATTTCTTTCTCCCTCTTCTGTGGCAAGACGTGCTTCGTGACGGAGAGAAGCTGTTCCATCGGCCACACATCGACTCGGGTGCCCTGTTGGAACAATATCAGCGCCATCTCCGCCAGTACCTCCAACCGTTGCTTGGCCACGATTGTCGTCCTGGTAGGACGGTTCGCCCCGGTTTTCTGCCATTGCGACAGCAGTCCCCACAGACATTCGTAGTAAATCACCGTCCGACGATCGGGCAGGGTGCCATCCTGTGACTGCCAATACAACCGGCACAGCAACGCCAACATGAGCGGAATGCGGGCGAGCCCTTGTAATTGTGTATGGGTACTCCCAGTGAGGAGTGCAATGAGTCTCGTCGCTTTGTCTTGGTTGGCTGGCGTGGCCGGGACCGCAAAGAAATTGTGGACAAAGGTCTCGATCTGTTGCGGCGTGAAACTCACCAGCTCCCATTCCTTAGCGTCGATTGCCAGCGGCTGGTAACCAGCGATGCGGGAGGTGAGATAGAGCCGACACTGGGAATGCTCACGAGCAAAGTCTTGGATAGCTTCCAGCAGTTGTTCGCGACCGCTGCGGACTTCATCCCATCCGTCGAACAATAGGAACAGCTTACCATTGTGGGCTTTCTGCTCCAGCAGCCGCCACAGCTCGTCGGGCACTTGTGGCTTCATCGTGGCTCTAAGACGGGTGAGCAGTGGTCCCGTGTGTGTTGCCAACTCGCCCAGGCGAGCGAATATCGGCACCACCACGCCTTCTGTTCCCACTGTCTTTAGCCGTTCGATCTCTGAGAGGGCTAGGGTGCGCCCTTCGTAGCGCAACAACCAGGTCTTGCCAAAACCCGGATCACCGAGAATGATCGCGCGTTGTACTTTTGGGTTCAGGATATTGCCGCGCACTTCTTCCCAATCTTTGACTACGGTGCGCTTGGCTTGTTTTTCATACTCTTCACTACTACGGCGGGCATAACGTTGGGCATCCTTCGTCTCGGCATCTTGCCAGTGCCCAGCCACCCGATCCTGCTCGCGCTGCCGAGCGTCTTCGTAACGCAGGCGTTCTTCACTGAGCTGCACAGAGACGCGAATGCGCGAGAAGTCGAAATTGAGTTCCTGCGGAAAGATCACCCCCAGTTCCCGCGGGTGTCCCAGGTCATTCGCAACCTTCTGCAGATAAGTGATGAGTTCGCTAATGCGTCCGCTGGTCACATCCAGCAGATAGACTGTTGAATCTGTCTCCATCTCTTTCCCCCACTGTTGGTTATGCCATCGCGGCGCACGATTGAGCAAGTGCCGAGGGTGCATGACCCACCCTCGGCTGCTGCACTACGGCGCGGCTTTGGTCACGGTGAAATCGAAGGACGATCCAGTTCCGATGGTAAGGAAATTCCCACAGATGAGGAAGAGAGAATTGACGTTCCACGACCCCTGACCATTTGAGCCGATGAAGGAGCCACGCAGTAAGGCGCTGATCGTCGCAAAGTTACTGCGATCCGATGACGTGAAACCAGCCACGCCGTTGAAACTTCCATCACGGCTCAGCTTCACTGTCTGTGGGGCGCGTAACCCGGTGAGCAAACACGAGCCGCTCCCTGCACCGCCAATCCGATAGTTCATCTCGATCTGGGTAATGGTATCGGTGTCGTCTACCGTCAACGTGATGGGCTGGCTCTGGGACGTTGTCCCTTGCCAACGACCGGTGAACTTCTTTCCGGGTGATGGTGAAGTGACCTCGACCCGGAACGACGCGTCATCGACCGAGGTGCCGACTGCGGACTTCGCCGACACCAGATAGCCTCCGGTCCCCACGTTTGCGGCAAAGGTGACCGTCGCAGTGATCCGATCGGTACTGGCCTGGAGATTCGAGACTGTGATACCAGGTGCGCCATAGAGTGAGACGGCGTCGACGTCCGGCTCAAATTTCAACGCGGTTACATCCTGGAGATGATTCCCGGTCATTGTCACGGTGATCAACTCTCCTGGCTTGACCTGTGCCGGAGCAATATTCTCCACATGCGGTAGAAACCCTTGCACGACAAAATTCTGTAGGTTTTCCTGCCAGACCAGCTGAATATCGGTCTGTGACGCGGGAAAATTCTGAATGGTTACCGTCTTGGTCTTCCCGCGCAGAAACTCTGCCCCTAGCGTAGTGACCACAAACGTGGCATTGGCAAATTCCACGCCGTCGGCAAAGACTTGGATCGTGTGGGGTCCGTTCCCTAACAGGTTCCAGTTTACGAGGAGCCCGAACCCGTTGTTGGTATCGCCACAGACGGTTTGGGTGTCACCTCGTGCAGTCCCATAAGCGGCCTCAAAGTCAAACTTCTCATCGAAACGCACGGTGATCTTCTGGGCATTACAGGCCCAGCCGGATACGAGTCCAATCCCACTCTGGGACGAGCCCGGTGTGGGGTTCTCCAACCGCTGTGGACCATCTCCAACGTTCCCACCGACCGCGTCCGCACCTGGAGTGACAATGACGAACCCTTGGACGTTTTCTTGCCATAGCAAGGTTTGGTTCGTACCGGACTCGGGGAAATCTTTTACCGTCACCGTTTTGCTTAGGCACAGTCAAGAATTAAGTTACCGATTAGGTGCGAGGGGTAAGCGTATAGTTCCAATCGCCATGGAATTTCCCAGGCTTGATATTGAGCGCCTGA
>JAYVFX010000918.1:0-3001 GCA_043772795.1 Deltaproteobacteria bacterium | reverse complement strand
TTGCTTGACAACCGCATCTAATCCATTTAGTCCATGTCGTGGGAGAGAACCATCGAAGGTCATCTCTCACAAAGGAACAGTCATCGGATGCCTGGGCCTTAATACAACACGTGGTATCAAGAGACCCAGTTTCTTGACTACCCGACCATCTGACTTATTCTGTCCATTTCTTGTGACCAGAGTAAGTAACTATATATGTAATAAGACTCCAAGACAGTTTGGCAGGAAGCCCAACTGACTTGTGACCGAAACGATATGACCGTAAGTCATATCACTGATTTCCCCAATCCTATAATAACTCATTCTTTTGATAACGTTCCGGAAAACTTCTATCGTCTGTGTCTCTATCAATGATAAGCTTTACTACTACTTCCTCTACTCAACGCCGCGTGTTCGCACGCGTTATTCCCAAGCCGTGCACCAAGCCTCGCACGGACAAACCCACGTCCAATCTCACTGCTTCGCCTAACGCCTCCACTCATTGCATTCAAGTCAACCAGGACTATCGTCTGGTGGACCCCGTTGACTTACATGGTAGCAAATCGAAGGCTACTTATCCAGTACAATCGGATGAAGACAATGATTGGACGATTGTAATCAAGTCCAAGCGTGGGAAAACTCCGTCTACCGGATTCTCCCTCCATTTTAAGGTCAACTCGAGCGTCAGGCCGACTCTCAATCCGACCGCTGCTCCGCTCCACTCTGAGCACCACTTGAAGACTCCTACCAAGAGCCTTCCAACTTTTCCTATGACCGATCTCAAGCCCTTCACCATGGAAGTGATTAACGCTGACGGTCCAACTTTTCTCATGACCGATCTCAAGAAGCCCATCACAAAGGATGTGATTATCGCTGACGGTCCTGAAGATGATTCGTATGGTACGGATCATCCCTCGAGTACTGATGGTCAGTACGGTCGAGCCCATGCGTTCCATGTATCCGGCCTTCATCCCTGCGCGATGCCCGCCAACAATAAGGACACGAACGCGGCTCCCAACTTCCGAAGCACGAAGCATATCGACGGGTATGCGTTCCACGTTTCATACGATCACTACACGGCTCCTGCAGTTCGCAAATATAAAGGACGCCGTCAACAGGCAAAGCGCATCAGTGCTATTAAGAAAGCCGATAACGATCGTTGTTTGGATCTGTTTGATCCGAACTTATCCTATCGCAAGCAAGTACTTGACGCCCTTTTCTACGCTACAAGCGAGAGGGCTGACAACGCCAAGGCGAGACTTATGGATAAACCTCTCTTCACACCTCGTGGGTGGCCTGTCAATCCAGGCACGCGCAAGCTCGTTAAGGTTCCTGTTGTTGCAGATGAACCGCAGCTTTGTACGTTTCATGCAAAACTATGTGAAGACAACTTGCGAAATGTTCGCGAAAAATACTACAAAGAAAACCATGACTACCAGAAGGGGTTGGCTAATTTGGCTAATAATCCAGGTACTCATGAAAGTACTTATACTAAGCCGAAGTTCAAGACCGACAAGAAGATCCGTCAAGTCGAACAATTCGACGCCGACATGAACTCGAGCATTCGATTTGCCAGCGCTGAACAGCTGATGCAAACTACTAAGGATGGTAAAGTTCTGTATTCAGAACTCCAAGACCTCAAGTCCGAGATTGCAGGTATCGTCTTTGACGGCGACCCTCTCTCGCATCGACGACCAATCAATCCGATGTCGTCACTACTTCAAGGACTCGTTCGCAAAGGACTTGCGAACGGCACAATCCACTCTACCACTATCACTCGACTCTGGATTCAGAGCGGTGGCATCGCTGAAGAAGCCCCAATTTCTTACGAGATGATAGCTCGCGAATGCACAGGAAAGCCAAGTGTACGCAACCGACACTCCAGCAATGAAAGCTGGGGAAAGCCCCGCGTCCGACTCCGCAACGCCTGCTACCAAGGACAAGCTCCCGTGGGGCGCGATCTTATTCGTCCCACTATGAGTGACGCGACAAGAGTTGCATTTCACCATTTGATTGTCGACAATAAATACTTCAAGGATCAGTCGTCGACTGATGAAGACCAAGGACCGGATGTCCCTGTGTCAATATTAGCAACACGTAATGTTGCCGATCGCACCACACCAGCTTTCGTCGCCCGACAATTTGGTATGCCGACGCCTCCCGATGTTCCCGTCTATTTCGGACCGAACGTCAATAACGAACAGCCCATCGTCGAAGTGATCGACGATGATAAGAATGGCTGCGTTGAATCGACTCAACGACCACTTCCAATGAAGACTCCAAAACGTGAGAGGAAAGTGTTGATTGTTGAAGCCCTCGAAACCCCGCCGCAACAGTACGATGCCGCTGTGGTAACTGCCGTCAGTTCATACTTCAGGCAAAACTTTGGAGCTCCGATACCAGCTGGCATGCCGCTACCAGAACAAATCCGACTTTACAACTCTTTTGGGCAAGGATTTTTGAACCAGTTTGGTCTCAAAAATTCGCCGACATTATCGTCGTCTCTCAAAGCGCCACCTCCGCCGCCGCCATCATACATGATAGCGCCGCACATCAAAGCGCCGTCTTCGCCGCCGCCGTACACGATACCGCCGCCCAACGATGCTCCATTTATCGGAACACCTCCCGTGCCGCCGCCTCATAATTCGCCGCCGCACATTCAGCCTTTGTCGTCACCTGAAATTTCATCAAGTAAAAAGGCAAGGAGCAAGAAAAATAGTAAGAAGAACAGTGATTCCGATGGCAAGTTCAGCTCTCAATCCGACGCCTCGAATGCGTCTGAATCCGACATTTCTACTACAAGCTTTCACAGATCTGCACATGGAACATGGTACCAGCACCGCTTGGCCCGCCTAGCCGCTGCACGATCGAATTTAACTCCCTCGCAAAGGAAGAAGAAAGCAAAGAGTGTTAGTCACATCTACAATTTCTTGCGCACGATAGCATACAAGCAACACTTACATATTCTGAAGTACACCGCCGATCAAGTTTGTCAAGCGACAGAATACCGTAAATGGATTGC
>JAYVFX010000917.1:0-2312 GCA_043772795.1 Deltaproteobacteria bacterium | reverse complement strand
GGACGACGGAATTGGCTCGTCGATCGTGGAATTCGCTACCTTTTCGTGGTGGCCCCCAATAAGGAAACGATCTATTCAGAATTCATGCCTAGCTCTATGAATCGCATTCATCAGGAATCATTGCTCGATCAGCTTATTGCCTATATGCGAACACACTCGGATGTCCCGATACTCGACTTACGGGCGATCTTGTACTCCTCAAAAGGACCACAACCCTTGTATTCCCGAACGGATAGTCATTGGAATGATTTGGGAGCTTTCCTAGGCTATCAGGAAATCCTCAAGCAGCTTTCCCCGTGGTTTCCACAGCTCCACGCATTGCCGTTATCCGATTTCGATTTTCGGCTGTCCCAAGGGCCACCTGGCTATTTCGATCTTGCTCGGATGCTGGCGTTACCAGAATTCTTCGCTGAGCACTATTTAGAACTTATTCCTCGCCAGCCCCGACGAGCGCAAGTGCTACAATTGTCTGCCAAAGAAAATATTACCACGCTGACTGATTCTACGCTCCCCCGAGCTGTAATGCTGCACGACTCTTTTACCTTCGCCCTTACCCCGTTTCTGTCCGAGCATTTTCAACGGATCTCCTATGTTTCCGGACAAAATGCCTTTCCGTACGATATCATTGCGCAGGAGCAGCCCGACGTCGTTATTCAGGAGATGGTCGAACGGCATCTCACTTTGCGGCCAACGAACCCTCCGGAAGTGCAGGATCGTTCTCTCCTTCCGCACTATGAGCGGGCGTCGGATGTGCGGCTCGCTCTCTCGGCCCACCACCAAAGTAGTTTGAAAGCCAATGTTCCTCTGAGCGTAGGGCCGGCACGAGATGCGCTGCTTTTGAGCGCCTCCCATAATGATCCGCAACTCACGCTGCCGCCGTTTTCTGTGTCGCCGGGAACAATCCCGATTTGCCGAATTGATCTCGCACCACCTGCACCAACCACACTTACGCTCTTCTACTTGACGAACAAAACGCGCGCGTATACTACGAAATTTAACATCTCACGCGAACTCCGCGAGGGACGACAGCAAGTCTACATTCCACTTACAGATCGGGAGTTCTCGGGTGCGCTGCGACTTGATCCTGGTACCGTCGCCGGGGAGTACCAAATTTATGAGATCGAAGTGCGCGCGTTCTCACCGGAGGACACATCGGTGGCCGCGACCGACCCCAATCCTGCCGGACACTAATCGCGACAGGTCAGTATCGGGTGAATAATCATATGATGGTCTCTTATGTTCTGCTAAGGTGACGTCACCACAAAGACTCAGATAGTTCCTTGCTTCGGCATCTCGATTTGTCTATTTCCTTCTGACGATTGGGTTTTTATGAAGACCGCTCTTCCTGCCTGCGATCTGGTCTTGCCGGTCTTTAACGGCTTGACCTACGTTAAGGATTGTCTTGAGTCCCTCCTCACCTGCACGCAGGACTGTCCGTATCATTTGTATATTATCGATGATGCCAGTGATCAGCATACCGCAGAATTCTTGGAGCAACAGGCGGCGGCGCATGCCCACATCTCTGTCCTCCGACTCCCGCAAAACCAGGGATTCGTGCGAGCCTGTAATCTGGGGATTGCTCAGGGAGCAGCGCCCTACGTTGTCCTCGTCAATAGTGACGTGATCGTCACTCCGGGTTGGCTCTCGCGGCTCGTCCACTGTGCGGAATCCGATCCCCGTATCGCTGCGGTCAATCCGCTCACGAACCGCGCTACGCATCTCGACATCCCGCTTGTGCCGGGTGCGAACTTTTATGGTATGGACGCTGTCCTTGCCCAGCATTCACCGCGCCATTACCCCGATGTCGTCACTGGTGTTGGATTCTGTCTCTTGTTGCGACGTGCGGCGCTTGATCAAGTTGGGGTCTTCGATGAAATCTATGGCCAGGGGTATTGTGAGGACTCGGACCTCTGCATGCGATTGGTGGCGCACGGGTACCGTACGGTGGTAGCGGATGATGTCTATGTCTATCACAAGGGCAGTGCCTCTTTTCTCGATCGCGGGACACGGTATCGGCACAACCGCGAGATATTTGATGCGCGCTGGGCAGCCGAGTACCAACGGCAATTTCGTGCGTTTCGCCAACGGAATCCGTTGCAGCCGGTGCGGGACTTGTTTCAGATCCCGCATCGTTGGGCACCGCTCACTTTTTTGCGGCGCGAAGGTGGGCGTCAGTTCCGTCGATTGCGAAGAGGGGAACAGCTCCCGGTCATCGCGAAGGATACGGTGCGCGCGGTATTGCGAGCGCCAACCGCAACCCGTGCAATCGTCACGCCGGAGACTGTAGCGCGGGTCACACGACCGGATCGCCT
>JAYVFX010000916.1:0-4211 GCA_043772795.1 Deltaproteobacteria bacterium | reverse complement strand
GTGGCGAGTCGATCAGCATCCCCGTTTCCTTGCTGATCTGACCGGTGATGGCCGAGCCGACATCGTCGGATTCGGCAACGACGGCGTGTTCGTTGCGTTGAACAACGGGAATGGTACGTTCCAGGCACCGCAGCTCGCGGTGGCAGACCTGGGTGTCAACAGCGGGTGGCGAGTCGATCAGCATCCCCGTTTCCTTGCTGATCTGACCGGTGATGGCCGAGCCGACATCGTCGGATTCGGTGACGCTGGCGTGTGGGTCGCACTGAACAATGGAAACGGCACGTTTCAGGCGCCGCAGTTCGTGCTGCAGGACTTCGGCCATGCTTCTAACCAGAGCCCGATTAAACACGTCTTCGTGCTGATGCTCGAGAATCGGTCTTTCGACCACATGCTCGGGTTCTCTGGCATCACCGGGACCGATGCCGCGACGGGGCAACCAACGACGATCGACGGGCTGAAAGGCACCGAATCGAATAGCTTCGAGGGCCGCACGTCCACGGTCGAAACGGGTGCCACCGATGTCATGGCTAAGGGTCCAGGTCACAACTTCCTCGACGTCCTCGAGCAGCTGTGCGGGCCGGGCGCGGTCTACCCGAGCGGCGGTCCCTATCCCCCCGTCGACAACTCCGGCTTCGTGTCAAATTACGTGAAGCATGCGGACGCTAACTCGGCCGGAGACGTGATGAAGTGCTTCAGCCCGAGCCAGTTGCCGGTGTTGAACGTGCTGGCCCGGGAGTTCGTGGTCTGCGACCATTGGTTTTCCTCAATGCCAGGACCGACTGGGCCCAACCGAATGTTCGCACATGCCGCGACCTGCGGTGTTTTCGATGATGGGCCGAGTAATGCGGAGATCTTCGGGACATTTCTTCCAGGTGGAGGGTTTAAGTTCCGCGGCGGAAACATATTCGACCAGTTAGAGAAGGCTGGGGTAAAGTACCGCATCTACGCCAACGATAGCTTCCCGGACGTGGCCGAGCACGACGGCATCAGTTGGCTCTTCGACGGACGGGAGTTCGAGGACTTCGCGAAAGATCTGAGAAAGTCGTCCTTTGATGCTGGCTATGTCTTCATTGAGCCGAGCTATGATGCCTTAGACCACTACGAAGACGGCAACTCGCAGCATCCCAGCGGGAGCGTCGCCGCGGGCGAGCGATTCATCAAGGCCACGTACGAAGCCATTCGTAATTCGCCTGTGTGGGAGAAGAGCCTCCTGATCATCACCTGGGACGAGCACGGCGGTTTCTACGACCATGTCATTCCGCCCTCGGCCCCAGGAACCGAAGAGCGTGGACGCGACCACGGCTTCACGTTCGAGCAACTCGGCCCGCGGGTTCCGGCGATCGTGGTGTCTCCGCTCATCCCTCGCAACTTAATCGAGCATCGCCCGTTTGATCACACCGCCATCCCCGCGACTCTCCGTCGGGTGTTTAATCTCCCGGCACTTGGGGAGCGAGATGGCCTTAGCGGCGGTGTGGACCAACTGGCCGGACTTGTGGCCCGAACCGACGCGCCGCTGACGCTGCCCGGCGTCACCCCCGCGGGGGTAGCGGCATTGGCACCGACACCGCTGTCCGCCAAAATTGCCCCCCGTCATCCTGCCGAGCTCCTCTCCGACGATCCGGAGGGCAACAAGGCCGCACTGCTCCACTCCGCGGTCGTCCAGCACCTCCAGGTCGCTCCGCCCGAGCAACATGCCGCCATCCGCGCCCGCGTTCAACTGCTCAAGACCAACGCAGACGCGTTCGCATACCTGAAAGAAGTAGAGCAACTAGTGCGCGCAAAGCGGGTCCAGGCGGGCCTCGTTCACGCCTGATCTGACGTCACGACAGTTATAGCCGTATGCTGGGATGAGGAACTGCCAAATCTCAGCCAATCATTTGAGGGTTACAGACGAAGCAAAACGCGAGGCCGAGACGCCAGGACAGAGGCGCAAGGGTGCAGGGAGAGCGACACACAGTGGCGACGGAGGCTGAAAGGGCGGAGGGACTCTAAAGGGTCATGCTGAGACGATAGCTCTAGGCCCGTAGCCTAACACGGCCCTGCAGCGCATCGCCGCCCGGTTGCGGTTCGGGAGAAGCTGAAAGGGCACGTCTGGGCGGCTCGCGCTGAGGGCAGGCGTTAGGCCAGTTGGCACTATTCCGTGAATTCGCTACCTTCCTGACGTGAGCTACAAATTTGATTGGGATCCCACGAAGGCCGCAAGCAATCTGAAAGATCACCAGGTTGCGTTTGAGGAGGCGTCGACAGTGTTCGGCGATCCGTTGGCCATGTTGATGGACGATCCTGACCATTCCGAAGACGAGGAGCGATACCTGTTACTGGGGATGTCTTTACGAAGAAGAGTGCTAGTAGTGAGTTTTGTCGAGCGCCCCCCGCTCACGCGCTTGATTAGTGCGCGGGAAGCGACGCGGCAGGAACGGAGATAGTATGAAGAAGGGGAAGCCTAGACAAATGACCGAAGGGACAGAAGAGCGAGACACAATGAGGCCAGAATACGATTTCTCTGGAGCAGTGCGAGGCATCACGGCAGCTCGCTATGCGAAGGGAACGAACGTTGTGGTGGTGGACCCAGAAGTCCTTGACGTGTTCCCTAATAGTGGAGCCGTAAATGAAGCGCTTCGAGCGTTGGCCCCAGTCCTGCGACAACGGCAGACAGCCCGCAGACGCAAAAAGGCGGCCTAACCACGCGCGCTCAGGCAACACATGCGTTGACACAAAGGAGGATGGTATGAACGAGCAGACTCCTGCGACAATTCGCAGGCCGCGCAGTGATGACCGGCCTTTATGGGATGTGTACTGGGGTGCATACGGATACTTTGCGGTCCATATTGCTCACGGCGTTGGCGTATTTACCTCGCTTGCCAATGGCCCACAGACCCTGGATGAGGTCTGTCAGGCGCTCGGACTCAAACGCCGCGCGGCAGAGGCGATCCTGGCCGTCTGTACCTCCCATGGCCTGCTGGAGTTCCGCGACGGCCAGTACGCATTGACCGCCGTCGCCGAGGACTATCTGCTGCCCACCAGCCCGACGTACTTCGGCAGCCAATTTGACTGGAACCTCGCCCATCCGGAGATCATCACGCTCGATCGCATTCAGCGGGCAGTGCTAACAGACCAACCCCAGGCGTTCGCAGGTGGCAAGCCGATCTTCAGCACGTTTGAGGAAGAAGTGGCCATGGCGAAGCAGTTCACGCACGCCATGCACAGCTCGAGCATGGGGCCAGCGACAGCGTGGCCGGAGAAGGTCGACCTCTCGGGACATCGTACGCTACTCGACGTAGGCGGGGGCTCGGGCGCGCATGCGATCGGAGCGCTGTGGCAATGGCCTCACTTGCACGGGGTCATCCTCGACCGCCTCCCAGTGTGTGAAGTCGCACAGGAGTACGTGACCAAGTATAAGCTGGCGGACCGCCTCGCAACCCACTCGGCAGATATATGGAATGACCCCTATCCAGCCGCCGACCTGCACTTCTATGGGATGATTTTCCATGATTGGCCGGCGGAGCAGTGTCGGTTCCTGGCTCGCAAGAGTTTTGCAAGTCTTCCAGCCGGTGGACGGATCATCGTCCATGAGATGTTGTTTAACGCAGAGCGTACAGGACCGTTTGGTGTCGCAGCCTTCAACATGGTGATGCTGACGTACCTCGATGGAGAGCAGTACTCCGGGCGTGAGATTGCCGGATTTTTCAGCGCAGCCGGGTTCACGGACATCGAGGTCAAACCAACCTTTGGCTACTGGAGTATCGTCACCGGACGCAAACCTTGAGGGGGAAGGGGCAAGGCAAGCAGTGCCTAACCATCTCGTGCTCGTGACCGCCGCCCGCGTGCGGTTTGGAATAACTCTGAAAGGTCCCGTCTGGGCGGCGGCCCGAGACGGCAAGCGTTAGGCAGTTCACACCCAATCAAAAGGCTCTGTAAATGAGAAGTAGGCAGCAATGTCTCGATGAATTGGAAGGCAAGGAGTGGGAGCCGCCTGACTATGGTTCGCATTTAGTCCGCACGTGTCATCAGCTTCGGAAGAAGCCCATTGGGGAGTTCACCATAGAAGACCTCAGGATTATGATCGGACAGCAGATTGGGCTTGGCTTCCTGATACCACTCGCATTGGATGAGATTGAGCAGAACCCACTCGCGGAAGGAGACTTCTACCCTGGAGATTTGCTGGTCAGTGTGTTGCGAGTAGATCTGTCGTTCTGGCGAGGCCACAGGGA
>JAYVFX010000915.1:0-4391 GCA_043772795.1 Deltaproteobacteria bacterium | reverse complement strand
ACAAAACGGAACTTGCGATCGAGCTGTTCGTAGATGCCTTGCTGATGTTGATTGACTTCACTTTCCGTGCCTTCCTGTGCGACCTGAAACCCCAACAGATCACGATAGAAGTGTAACGAGCGATCAAAATCGGTCACACAGAACGCGACATGCGACATGCTTCGTGGAATCATAGTGGTTTCTCCTTTTGGCTGTACTTTACTGTGACACTGCCATGATGACAAGTAGAAAAGCCACGCGCGGTTTGATACATGCGACGTGTAGCACAAGAAGGAGGTCTCCCATGCCGAGACGCGAATCTGTAGTTCCGCAAGATATGAAGAACGTCCACGAACGCTTTCGCTATTCACCTGGAGTGAAAGCCGGACATATGCTGTACATTGCCGGGCAGGTTGGTCGTGAGGAAAACCTCAAAGTTATTGAGGGAACGGAAGCGCAGTTTGTCCAAGCATTTGAGAATGTGAAAAAAGTGCTTACTGCGGCGGGCGCCACATTCGACGATGTTGTGGATATGATTACGTATCATACCGATATGCGTGACTTACAGTTGTTTATGCAAGTGAAGGATCGCTATTTCACCAATCCTGATCGTCTCCCGGCTTGGACAGGAATTGGGACAACGGCATTGGCGATGCCGGGATTGTTAGTCGAGATTAAATGTACAGCGATGTTGCCGGAGTGACGAACGCCCCTCACCCTGTCCCTCTCCCACGAGAGGAGAGGGGAATTGAGAGCGAAGGAGAGATCTGTGACGACCTCAGCCTCTGATCTGAAACATGTCTGGACCCCGCTGACAATCGGTACCACCACGGTAAAGCATCGTATTATGGTGACTGGCCACACGCAGTTGTATGGCAAAGATGAAATGATCAGTGACCGTCACATCGCCTACTACCGCGAACGTGCCAAAGGTGGAGCTGCGCTGTTGACACTCGAACAACAAGCCGTGCATCCGTCGGGAATGAATTACCATGCGGGGTGTGGAGCCTGGGACCCGCAGGTTATTCCGCAGTACGCGAAACTCGCTGAGGCAGTCCACGAGTTTGGCTGTAAACAGTTTGTGCAACTCTTTGCCTGCGGTGCGCAAGGGAAAGGGACGATGTACATCGACCACTGGCGTCCGCTGTGGGCGGCGTCGCGCATTCCCTCAGCGCTATATAACGAAACGCCGTTGGCGATGGAGCAAGTGCATATCGATCAAATCGTCATGCACTTTGGCCTGTCGGCACGTAATGCAAAAGCTGCGGGTCTGGATGGTGTCGAAATTCATGCAGCACATAGCCAACTTGTTGGCGAGTTTTTAAGTCCCGCTTTTAACAAACGCACGGATCGTTATGGAGGATCGGTGGGCAATCGGTGCCAGATTGTGACTGAGATTGGGAAAGAAGTTCGGCGTCACGTTGGTAGTGATTATACGGTCGGAGTACGGTTGTCATTTGACGAGTTTCTCGGCGATTGCGGCATTACACCGGAACAGACTGAAGAACAGTTAGAGATTCTTGCTGCGAGCAGACTGTTCGATTTCTTCAATATTTCCGGCGGCGGTTACCACGCGCTGCATGTTGCTGTGGCACCAATGGGCAGTGTTGCAGAAGGCTTTATGTCGTCGTTTGGCAAACGGGCAAAAGCGGTTGTCGGGAATCGCGCCAAGGTATTCATCGTTGGACGTATTCTCGACGTGCGTATGGCTGACCAAATCCTTGCTGACGGTGCAGCGGACATGGTCGCGATGACGCGTGCGCATATGGCCGATCCGTTTATCGTCACCAAGAGCCGTGAAGGTCGTGAAGACGAAGTCACTCGTTGTATTGGCGCCAATGTGTGTGTTAGTCGGCTGATCGACAACGTCGACGTGACCTGTGTCTTAAATCCCAGCATGGGACGGGAACGTCAGTGGGGTGAAGGCACCCTGCAGATGGTCGCCCCGAAGGAGAGACGAAAAATTGTCATCATTGGCGGTGGTCCAGCTGGTTTGAAGTGCGCCGCAATTGCAGCAAAACGAGGACACGTGGTTGTCCTCCATGAGCAATTGCAAGAATTGGGTGGGCATCTTAATCTTCTCAAGCGGTTACCAACACGCCAAGGCTGGCAAGGAGCAATTGATAATCTCACGCGGCCACTTACCAAAGTTGGAGTTGAAGTGCGCTTGGGAATGACCGTGACGACCGCTCTCCTCACGCAAGAAAAACCAGATGTGATTGTGTGTGCCACGGGTTCGAGCTACGATCGCACAGGCTACAGCCCCTATCGACCTGAGCGCGATACGATTCCTGGAGTAGATCAAAAGCATGTCGTTGATGTTGTTTCCGCTACCCATCGGGCGCTTGTCGATCCACAGTCGTTAGGAAAGCGGGTTCTTATCCTTGACGAGACGGATACTTATTTAGCCCTAGGGTTGGCTGAAGTGTTGGCGAAAGCTGGAGTGTACGTTGAAGTCGTTACCCCACACCTGTTTGTTGGTGAGGATACGCTGAAAACATTAGAGATGCCTCACTTGTTTCCTCGACTCAAAGCTGCAGGTGTAACACTCACTGCCCAGCAGTTTGTCGAAAAGATCGACACGAACCACGTTGAAATCTACGATATTTGGGGTGGTGCACGGCGAACGGTTGAGGTGAATACTGTTGTTTTGGCCATGATACGCAGCCCCAATGCTGCCCTCTTCCAGGAGATCCGTCAGAGCTGCAAGAAAGAACTCTACCGTATTGGCGATGCGGTCGCCCCGCGCAAGTTGGAAGCGGTGATTTATGACGGGGAGAAGTTGGGGAGAGAACTGTAGAACAGTGAAAAGTTAGGAGCGAAGAAGTGAAGGAAAATGTTCCAAGGTCTTTTCATTCTTACCTCTTAATTCTTAACTCTTTATTGTTTTTGTCCTTTTCCCTTGACTCTCCTGCGCTGTCAGTATCTACTGCCCCGGATATACCGAGGTTGATTCTCGTGCCACAGGCGCGAATGAGGGAGGATCATGGAGCAGCCGCAACCGAAGTTCTTCTATGGCTGGGTCATTGTATTTGCCGGATTGTTTCTCAGTTTGATTATGTTCGGCATAGTCGACGCCTTCGGCGTGATGTTCAAACCACTTTCGGAACAATTTCAGTGGGGCCGGGATACGATATCTGTGGCCTCAATGGTTAATTGGATCTGCTTCGGGTTGGGCAATCTTGTCTGTGGTACGCTGAGCGACCGTTTCGGTTCGCGTCGATTGCTGATTGTTGGTGGTACCCTTTTCATCATCGGAACGCTGCTGATGAGTCAGATTCAGTCGCTTGTTCATCTCTATTTCGCGTTTGGCGTGGTAATGGCGATTGGGCGTTCTGCGGCAGCGGTTCCACTCACCGCACTCATCACGAAGTGGTTTACTCGTAATCAAGGCTTGGCGTTGGCGATTGCACAGTCACAAAACGTTGGTCCTGCCGTCTTTGCTCCGTTGTCGGTATATCTGCTTTCCCAGGTCGGGTGGCGCGATGCGTATTTCTGGCTCGGCATCGGCGCGTTGCTGATCATTCCGCTTGCATTATTGATGCGGGATCACCAGGAGGGAGCTGCTGGAACGATACAAGGAGGACACGGACAAGCACCGGCCGCAATGCCGCGAGTCCATTTCACATTGAGTGAAGCGATGCGTACGCGGGCGTTTTGGACGTTGAATCTTATGGTGCTGGGCTGTTGTGTGTGTCATTCCTGTATTCTCTTGCACGGATTCAATCATATGACCGATGTTGGTCTACAGGCAACTACTGCTTCAAAAGTTGCCGCGGTGATGGCGATCTCCGGTATGGTCGGGAAGATCATGTGTGGCCTGTTAGCGGACAGAATTGGTGGGAAGTGGACAATGGCGCTGTTCCTCACACTCCAAGCCGTCGTGATTCCTATCTTCGTGAATGCTCATGCAGTACCGACGTTCTTCATGTGGGCGGTACTATTTGGTCTTGGGTACGGTGGGCCAATGCCAGTCTACGCCATGCTATTCCGCGAGTATTTTGGTACTCGGTCAATCGGTGCGATCCTCGGCGTCTTCTTTATGGTTGCCGCAATCGGGATGGGCTCTGGTGGTCTCATGGGCGGAATCATGTACAGCACGTTTGGCAACTACGCAATACCGTTTCTGACCAGTTCTGGCACTGGACTCATCTCTGCATTTCTTGCACTGACCTTGCCTTCAACGAAGGAACCAGAAACGGTCATGGCGGCTCCACAAATCGTGTTGCAACCGAGTTAAACGGATTGGAGATTGGTCAATGCGATTGTAGATTGAGGAGATTTTTTTATTCAGTAATAAGCAAGCGGCATTCTTCAATGAACGACATCCCCCCTGCCCGCCCGCTTTTTTACGGTTGGATCGTCACTGCCTGTGCCTTCTTGGTGCTCTTCCTGACTTATGGCGTACAATA
>JAYVFX010000914.1:0-5930 GCA_043772795.1 Deltaproteobacteria bacterium | reverse complement strand
CCAGCAAACATAATTGTCGCGCCGAATTCACCCAACGCCCGGGCCCACGTCATGACCGCACCACTGAGCAGTGCGGGAAAGGCAAGGGGAATCGTCACGCGTACGAACGTACTCAGATGCGAGTGGCCAAGGGTATACGCGACACGTTCAAGCTCTTGATCAACACTCAGAAACCCCGCGTGGGCAGCACGAATATAGAATGGGACGCTCACAAAACTTTGCGCCAGGATAACTGCCACTGTAGTAAAGGCGATGTGGATACCGAAGAGATCGAAGTATGAACCAAGGATACCACGACGACCAAAGGTCATGAGTAGTGCGACACCAGCGACGGTTGGCGGTAGGACCATCGGCAAATCAATAAGCGTGTCAACCAGTGCAGCGCCAGGAAAACGATAACGTGCAAGGAGATAGGCGAGTGGTGTGCCCATCACCAGTGCCAACACTAAGCTGCAAAGGGAGGTTACCATGCTCAGCCATAAGGCTTCTGTCACTACTGGTTGATGTAGTGCTGCCCACGCACCATCGGTTGGTAAGACTTTGAGAAAAATCGCCACCAGAGGCAACGAAAGAAAAAGGCCAACGCCAAGTACCGGAACGAGGAGCAGGATGCGTGTATTGTTCATGCGGTGACGAACAGTACACTATTTGCGCGGGACAATCACGAGTGGTCTTCCTACCGCTGGAGAAATTGCCGCCCTTGCTCTTTGCGGGGTGTCCTGTTGCTTGGTTACGGGATCGGTACGCGGATAAATCCTAGCCGAACGGCAGAAAAATCACGGACAGGGAGTTCGAGTGAAGACTGAGCGTTAGTCTTGACACGGTATTGTTCGAGTACTCCGTTCTGGACTATCTGAAAACGTATCCAGTAGTGGGAACGAAAGACGATAAACCATGAGTGAGAAAGATAGTCGGTCTTTCCTTGTTGAGCCACCATGAGAGGAATTTCGTTGAAGTAATAGACGATACCTCATTTCAGTCAGACAATCACGGCCGGGGGTATATTAGTTCATGATCAATACCCCTGCGCGATCACTCCGGCGGACCGCCCATTCCTTCCGGTCGTCCACGCATCCACGGAGGTCCTCCCATCGGACCTGGGGGTGCCGGTCGCAACGTCTTGAGTTTTTCCTGCTGACTGGGTGTGAGCTGATTCTTGATGCGAATCAACAAAGTAAAATGCGTCTTCTTCACTTGTTGCTCGATGTTGGTGACCTGCTCCCATTGAGCCAGTGCTGCCGTTTCATCGACCGTCTCTTTTTCCAGAATTTTTGTCAGTGCCTGTGTGGCTGCTTCAAGTTTCCACTGGAGATCAATCAGTTTGGCGTGCGTTTCCGTCATGGCCTGAGTTATAGCTGCCTGCTGAGGAGCTGTTAAGCCAATCTCCGTTTGGTTGCGCATGATCTGTTCTGGAGGAAAGAGCTGGTCCAGGAACGGTGGGCGTCCAGGTGGCAGTGGTGGAGCTGCCCAGCTTGGGAGCAAAAATCCACCTGCGACACACACGATGATCAGAAGCGTGACACGAAATGGTCGGGTCATACGAGTTTCCTTCCTTGCAAATGTGACTGAGATTGAGTTTCCTGGGGTGCCTCGAGTTGCGAACAGGCGAGGTCTGAGTCCTCGCACCCGATGGATGGCATGGCCGAAAACAGGTCCAATCCTGGTGATTCGAGAAGACTATCTGTTGGCGTTTCGTAGACACCCAGAGTTGCCGGATCGAGTATCGGCGTTTGCTGTGTTGATCGTAAATGTTGTGTTGACCACACTCCAACTATCACGAGTAGTGCAGCGACAAGTGAAGACCATACTCGCCTCTGGTGAGTAAACCTCCAAGAGACATGTCGCTTTGCTCCCTGACGCTGTTGCCGTTGTCCTGGACGCAGAAGGCTGAATATGGGGGGCTTTTTCGGCGTAGTTTCTGCTGTTTCCTGCTGAGGAACGTGAGCTATGACTCTTTGCATAAACTCAGGAGCAGGCTGGACACTCGGAGAAAGATCAAGCAGGCGATCAAGGTGCGCTGCATTCTCCTGGAAGGTTCGGGCTTCGGCTGAGCGAGCCAGTAACGCTAAGGCCGCTGCGCGTTCCTCTGCTGGCCAGCGCGTAGGGTCCGCACCATAGGCGTCGAGTAACTCTTGTAGTCTTTGCCTGGTTATCGGAAAGGGATTCTCATCGTCAGAATCAGAACGGCGGCGTTCCATTAGTCATCTCCTCGTAGGGAAGGGGCCAGGTGAGCCAGACGCTCCCGCAGCGTACGTCGTCCACGTGCTAAAAGCGATTCAAGTGCTTCAACACTAATCTCCATTATTTCTGCAGCCTCTTTATTGCGCACTCCTTGGTAATGACACAACGAGATAGCAATGCGCTGTGAGTCGGGTAAATCCTGCAACGCGCGTGCGACGTGGATGCCAAGTTCTTGCTCGTGCAAGAGTCTCTCTGTTGATGGACGTGGATCTAATGGTTCAGCAATGTCGTCGAAAGGCGTGTCGCGGCGGCGAGCAAGACGGTCCAGACAAAGATTGAGCGCTATACGATGGAGCCATGTCGTCAAGCGAGCAGTTCCTTGTGGGCGCCAACGGTTGGCATATTGCCAGACACGCAGGAAAACATCTTGGGCAACGTCTTCTGCGCCTGTACGATCACCGAGGACGCGGCCTGAAAACGCCACGATCCGTCCGAGGTAGCGTTCCACTAAATCGCGGTAGGCATTCTGGTCTCCTTGTCCAACTCGGACCATGAGAGCGTCGTCGGATTCGTGCTCCTCAACGGCAACATCATCCACACGACTCTGGTCCTTCACAGCTTCCACGCTGAACGGCACGTCCTTTCCCACTTCGTATCTCAGAGCTGAGAGAGGCCTTTCTGAAATAGACTGGCTTAGCCTCTCTCAGCTCTGAGATACGAGCACGTTTAGAAGGGGCGCTGACCACCCTGCCCCCTACGATTACCACGATCGTATTGCGGTGGTTTATGTGCGGCTAACTCTTCAGCGCTGATGGACTCATCGCCATTGGTATCGATACACGTAAAGATATGATTTGTTCGCCCGTCTTCAAGCAGATCCCTGAATGTCGCAAATTCTTCCAGTGTCAACTGACCGTTGTGATCAGCATCAGCTTCGGCAAATAAAGCTGTTTTGGTCGCCTCCATCTCTTCCTGACTTGGGGGTTGACATTCTGCAGTAGCGAACGAAAAGGTCCCACTTACCGCCAATACCATCAAGGCTAGCATACTTGTTCTGTATTTCATCTGAACAGCTCCTTCGCGTAAGAATCGGTCAGGCCTGATCCGTTGCTTTCTTACACGGACGAGAGCGAAAAATCCGTCGCGCAGCCTGATTTTTTTTCTAAGACAACTGGTTTTTGGCTGATGGCACTGTGGAGCCGTTCTTGCGTTTCTTTGCGATCACTATGAACTATACGACGACGGTCTCGCCCAAGCCCCTGCAGCGCAATAGTGTTCGGTACTCATTATGCACGGACGGCTTTAGGTTCCTTCTCCCCTTGCGAGAGAAGGTCAGAATAAGGGGGAACTTTGCCACAGTTCTTGCGGGTGCATTTGACACTCTCACCCTGGCCCTCTCCCGTCGAGGGAGAGGGAATGAGAAAGGCCAACTTTGCCTAGAGCCAAAGTTCGTGCCGAACAATATTGCCTACAGCGACTGTTGGGCCTCATTTCGTTCTGGTAGCCGAGCGTAACGATCCCGTTCAGCGACCAGCGCGCGAATGCACGGAATGAGCTCTTTGCCGAACTCTTCGGCGTCGACAAACGGATCAAACCCACGAATCAACACACCGCGTACCCCAAGGTCGTAGTAGCGAACAATGGCTTCTGCGACTTGTTCAGGCGTACCGACCAAGGCTGTTGTGTTGCCATTGGCACCTGAGATTTTTACCAGCCCAGTCCACAACCGTTCGTCATAGACTTCTCCTTCATCCGCGAGATGTGTGAGTCGGCGACTAAACTCAGCCTCGGTCGCGACGGATAGCTTCTGTGGATTCTTCTCCAACTGCGCCAAAATACCGCGTGCTTTGTCCCAGGCTGCACTTTCAGTGCGGGCGATAATCGGACGGAAGGAAACGTTAAAGCGCGGGGTACGGCCATACTGCGCTGCTTCGGCACGAATCCGCTCCATCATTGCATGGAGGGGAGCGCGTGGTTCACCGAATAAGGCATAGACATCACTATGCTTGGCGCCAACACTGACTGCAGCATCTGACGCACCGCCAAAATAGATGGGGACATGCGGTTTTTGTGGCGACCGCACTTCAGAGAATGCTTTCTTGACGTTATAGAAGCGACCCTCGAAGTCGAATGGCTTCTCTGCCGTCCACATGCGACGCACGATTTCGAGATATTCGTCTGTACGGGCGTAGCGGTCATCGTGGCCAAGCCAATCACCATCGCGGTGTTGCTCGTTGTCGGCACCACCAGTGATGATATGCAGCCACAGTCGCCCATCCGTGAGCGTATCGAATGTGGCAGCGGTTCGCGCGGCTAAGGTAGGCATGACAAATCCAGGGCGATGGGCAATGAGGAACTTTAAGTGATCGGTATGGGCTGCGGCATACTGCGCGATTTGAAACCCTTCGGCTGAAGAAGAAGTGTAGCCGACCAACACGGCATCGAATCCCGATGCCTCATGCACTTGCGAAAAGCGGCGGACGTAATCGCGATCGATGCCACCACCAATGACGTGCACAGTCGCCCCACCGCTCGGCGGTGCGACGCCAATCATCCCGAGAATGTTGATAGGCATGAGATTCCCTCCGCATGTGTCGAGTCAACGTTGTGTTACCAGGAATGAGAGGGAAAATGAACCGGTGCGTTCGCTTGACAGTGGCCGACAACACCTTAGAATCTTGACAGTTCGCTCCCGATAAAGAAGGAAACTGCTAATGAAAGACATTCGTTTTGATGGTCGCGTCGCGGTGATTACCGGTGCAGGTAATGGACTCGGGCGTAGTCACGCGAAGTTCTTTGCCTCACGTGGGGCAAAGGTTGTTGTTAACGATCTTGGTGGAACGGTCGCCGGGACTGGCGGTTCGCATGCCGCAGCCGATGCGGTCGTCGCAGAAATCAAAGCCGCTGGTGGTCAGGCGGTCGCTAACTATGACTCCGTCGCTACTGAAGAAGGGGGCCGCAACATCATCAAGACTGCACTCGATGCATTTGGTACGGTCGACATTCTCGTCAACAACGCTGGCAACGTCCGCGATAAAACGCTCGCTAAGATGGACTTGGCAGATTTTCGTGCGTTGGTTGACGTGCATTTGATGGGCGCGGTCTATTGCACTCATGCAGCGTGGCCGACAATGCGCGCCAAGAATTTTGGTCGAATTGTGATGACCAGCTCTGCCGCGGGCCTCTACGGGAATCACGGCCATACGAATTATGGTGCGGCTAAGCTGGCTGTGGTCGGCTTCATGAACGCACTCAAAGAAGAAGGAAGGAAACACAACATTACCGTGCACGCCATCGCGCCGATGGCACAGACGCGCATGACAGAAAACGTGACAGCGCCGAAGATTGCAGCACTCATCAAGCCGGAGTTCGTTACTGCGGCTGTCGCGTGGCTGTGCGCGCCAGAGAATGAAGAGACTGGCCACATCATCGAAGCTGGTGCTGGATATTACGCCAAGGTCGAAATCCGCGAAGCGCACGGTGCGTTGTTCGGCACTGACACAATTCCCACGCCTGAGCAGATTCGTGATCGTTACGCAGAGATCTGCGATATGAGCCAGGCGGCACCATACGTCAATGCGTCAGATGTCATGCGCAAAGTGTTTCGCATGATTGCGCCGAAGGAGTAGGAAACGAGGGGGGGCTTACAGTCAAAACGTCTACTACTTTATCGCACTAAAGGTGAGGGATACCTTGCTGATCCCCCTCTCTCTAGCTCTCTCCCGCCAGGGGAGAGAGAATAAAAAGAA
>JAYVFX010000913.1:0-5194 GCA_043772795.1 Deltaproteobacteria bacterium | reverse complement strand
TATCCATTTCTACGAGCATTTCCTCAGCGCCTATAACAAGCAGCTCAAAATCCGGCGCGGAGTTTTCTACACACCGCAGCCAGTCGTCTCCTACATTGTCCGTAGTGTTCACGAACTCCTGCAAACCGAGTTCGGTCTTGAAGACGGCCTCGCCTCCACCATCACATGGAGTGAAATGCTCACGCGCCATTCCGGTTTGAAACTTCCGCTTCTCACCAACGAACCAGGTGAAAAGCGCACTATCAGCCCTGACGAATCCTTCGTCCAAATCCTCGATCCTGCAACTGGTACTGCTACTTTCCTCGTCGAGGTCATCGACATTATCCACTGCACCCTTTCGGCCAAGTGGAAGCAGCAACGCCTCACCGACGCTCAGCAACGCGCCGCGTGGAACGACTACGTGCCGAAGCACCTGCTCCCACGCTTGCACGGCTATGAGCTGATGATGGCCCCCTACTCCATCGCCCACATGAAGATTGGGCTTAAGCTTTACGAGACCGGCTACCGCTTTGGCAGCGACGAACGCGCCCGCATCTACCTCACCAATGCCCTCGAACCGCCGCAAGACTTCTCCGACCGCCTCGCCTTCGATGCCCCAGCGCTTGCGCATGAAGCTCAGGCCGTCAACACCATCAAACGCCACCAACGCTTCACTGTCGTCATCGGCAATCCGCCGTATGCGGGCTACTCTGCCAATGAGGGAGAATGGATTGAGCAATTGATGGAACTCTATAAAACGACTGTCCGCGATGAAGAGCGACAGATTCAGCGCCTCTCGAATGACTACGTTAAATTCATCCGTTTTAGCGAATCTCTATTAGCGGAATCACTAGTCGGTCTTCTTGGCTTCATCACCGACAGCGGCTACCTCAATGGCATTTTGTTCCGTGACATGCGGGCGGCGCTTCGAGGCACTTTTCAACGCGCATGGATTCACAATCTCCACGGCGTTGCAATGCGCGGAGCAGACCGGCACGCTGGGATAGATGAGAACGTCTTCGACATCACTCAAGGTGTGGCAATTTCCATCTTTGCCCTGACCGGATCAAATACGGCAACTGCCGCTTTTTCTTATATAGACTTGATTGGGAGCCGCAAAGAAAAGTATGAAGCACTCGCAAAGTCCACGACGCTTAGGACATCTTGGACAATCCTGAATCCATCAGCGCCTAAGTGGTTCTTTGTGCCTGCATCTTCCGACGAAGATTATGATGCGTGGCCTTTGTTCACAGAAATTGTCGGAACAGGTTCTCCCAAAAGCGACCGTGATTTGCGCTACGGCACCGGCATTAAAACCCGACATGATGAGTTTGTAGTTGGTTGGACAGCTCAAGATGCCGTAGCTCGTGTGAAACGGGTAGCTAATCGTAAAGAAAGCGACACCGTTTTGGTTGGGGAACTCGGACTTTGCACAACGGCACATTTTTCCATCCGAAACGCAAGAAAGCGTGCTGAGGCAACTGATCTTCTGACGCATGTAAAGCTCATCGCCTACCGCCCGTTTGATTGGCGCTCGATTGTTTATCTTCGCGAATTTGTCTGCGAGCCTAAGGCAGAAACGATGCGTCACATGCTGCACCCCAAAAATCTTGCGATGGCTGTACTACGGCGAGACCGCAAAGAAAACGGGGCAGGATTCTTCGTTGCACGAGGTCTCATCGCTAAGGACTTGGTTTCCAATCTCGATGATGCATTGGTATGGCCGCTCTACCTTGTTCAAGGAGAGGACGAACTGCCCGCGAAGCAATGTAGTGAGAATTTTGGTTCAGCCAACATCGTACGGAAGACGATTGCGAATTTCACTGCACGACTCAAACTAAAATGGCGCGAAGTTGGGTATGGTAATTTGACTGATTCCATCGGCCCCGAAGACATCTTCTACTACATGTATGCTGTGTTCTACAGTCCCAGCTACCGCACTCGTTACGCGGAGTTTCTGAAGATTGATTTCCCGCGTCTGCCGCTCACCTCCAACCTAGAACTGTTTCGTGCGCTGACTCGCCTCGGTGGGGAACTCGTTTCCTTGCACCTTATGGAATCATCTAAGCTGGACAAACATTTCACCAAGTTTGTCGGAAGCCAGAATCCTGAGGTCGAAAAAATTTCATGCTCCAACGACACAGTATGGCTAGACAAGGCGCAGACCACGGGCTTTGTAGGCGTGCCCGAAGCCGTGTGGAATTTTCACATCGGCGGCTATCAAGTGTGCGAGAAATGGCTCAAAGACCGCAAAGGTCGCACCCTCTCGAAAGACGACATCGTCCACTACCACAAAATCGTTGTCGCCCTTGCTGAGACTATTCGGCTCATGAAGGAAATCGACGAGGTGATCGACAAACATGGCGGCTGGCCGTTGAAGTGAGTTAATTGTGGGTGACTTGTTCGACAACGCACCACCACCGGAGCCGAGTTCACCACAAGTGCAGTGGCTGTTCGTTGATGAAGCTGGTGACCCTACGCTTTTTCATCGTTCCGGCAAACCTATCGTGAATACGCCTGGCTGTTCGCGTTTCTTCATCATTGGCAAACTGGAGGTGGAAGACCCTGACTCGCTCGCACAGGCACTCACCGACCTGCGACAGGAGCTGCTCACAGACCCCTATTTTGCTGGCGTTGAGTCCTTCCGTCCTGAACGTGAGAAAACGGCAGTATTGTTCCATGCGAAGGACGACCTGCCGGAGGTTCGATATCGTGTCTTCAATCTTCTTCGTTCTGCCGGGAAGACGCTTAGGTTTCATGCGGTGGTCTGTGACAAACTGGCCTTGTTAGACCGAGAGACACAGCAGCGTCAGCAGAGCCCAAGCTACCGGTATCAGCCGGATAGTATTTACGACGGTTTGATTCGTTCCTTGTTTGCCAAGTTCCATCGCCTCGCCGACCGTTATGAAGTTTGCATAGCGAAACGCGGCAGTAAGGATCGCAACCACACTCTTCAGTCAGCCATCGAGCAGGCGGAACGAGACTTCGAGCAAACATTTGGCTTTTCGCGCGGAGGGAAAGACGCTTGGCAGATTACTATCTCAAACCCGCAAAAAACCATCTGCCTGCAAGCCGCAGACTATTTTCTCTGGGCATTGCAACGGTTCTACGAAGTGCGCCGCCATCAGCAGACGAACGAAGAAATTCGTGAAGATCGCTTCCTGAACATGCTATGGCCGCAGATCGGTGAGATTCATGATCTCAATTTCGGCGAGACACACGGCACGTTTTTCACTGCGCAGCGCCCACTCACTCTCGAAGAGCGCTTTGGAAAGAAACGCCGGAAAAAGAAAAAGCTGTGAGTATAGGAGCCCCGAAGGCTCTCACGGCACGGGGCCGAGTTTCGCCCACAGCAGTGGCATTATGGCAGAAACCCGTTTGGAGTTCAAATTGCGGAAAGATTGACTGTGAGCAAAGGGTGTAGCGAGCTTTCAGGTGCGGTGCTTGTCGATATTTTTGACACTTGGCAGACGAAACGTGATGGCGTGAAGCGCGGCATTGTCGAGGTACTCCGATGATACACAATGATCATGAACTGAAAGTGATGAAAGAACGGCTGACAAAAATGGAACGTGTGCTCGAAGCACTACGCAAAACTGCCCGCCCAGAAGAATGGCCAGCGCTGAGTTCCGACTACCGTTTGGAAGTCGAGCGGATGCAAGGAGAAATCCTGGATTATCTGGTGACACCTGCATCCGTAGAAAATACAGCGGCATGAGCGTTAAGGGCTCCATTCTCGGTTGCGGTCTCAGCAGATGAGGTCACTATGTCCGCACCTCCAATCTGTCTGCTGCCTAACCGGTTTACAAAAACCGGGGGACTTGATCGCGCCTTCCTGCCTACCGTCCCACTCACTCTGTGCGAAGCGGAGTCGAAAGGGAACATCTCGGCCATCTCCTCTTCTATAGTCACAAAGAGCCCCAAAAATTGAGACGCGAAATCGCTGGCTCACGATAAAAAGATCTGCTAGCGTTTTCTAAAGGCTCGACAACAATCACTGCCTGTATTTTTTTCCGCTACCGATGGGCCATATGACAATTGTAGACCTTCCTCTCATAATCTTTCCTCTCGCCCGCAGTGTTTTTGTTCTGTCTTTGCGTCCGCTTCTCCAAACACCTGATTCCACGCGTGTCTGTGGCGTTCGTGAAGAAGGGCAACGATCTTCCTGCCAATCGGGCTGTAGGGAAGGATAAACCATGAAAGAAACCATTGGAATTATCTTGGAAATTCATGGCACTGGCAACAGACAGTTCAATCGAGATCTCAGTCGGTTACGAGCAGAGGTAGTCCGCTATTATCTGGCAGAGAAGGGAATCAGTGATACCCGATTATTGGCTCGCGGATATGGCGCAGATTCTCCTATCGCGAACAACCTGACGGCAACCGGCCGCCAACGCAACCGCCGAACTGAAATCATTTTCCACACTCTCTCGGTTAAAGGAAATTAAAGGGAGACAGGAGCTTTGACTATGACACCACTGATGATGGAAATCATACGACACCTCTGTGCAACGTTCGTCGTCGGCCTCGCCGTAGGCTGGTTGGCCAAACAACGCTACTCCGCTCGAACGACAACACAGTATCGTACCCTCTGGGAAGAGCGGCTGCAGCGACGAAAACAAGAATTGGACACTGCGCAGCTCACGGTACAAAATTACGCGACGGAAATTCAAGGGCTTGAGTCGCAACTAAAAGCAACGACCTCTACGCTAGCAGAGCAGGACGCTACTCTGGCAACCATCACAAAAGATCTCGCTACCAAACGTACTGAGTTGGAAACAAGCACAGTCCAAATGAAAGTCGCGCAAGAACAAGCGGACCTCAATAGGGCGGCATTGTCTGAAGAGCGACAGAAGATGCGCGAGCTAGACACAAATTACAAGCTGCAACGCGCCCGTGTGGACTCTACCCTCCGCACCAAAGAAGCTGAGATTAAGCGCCTACACGATCGTTTGGCAGTGTTCGAAGCGCAACACGCACGCCTCATCGAAAGTAATAACAAGCAGCGACAGTCCTGTGCTCGCTACCAAACTGACCTCCACAAAAAGGAAGCAGAGGCCGAACAGATGCAAGCCAGGATCAGCTCACTCGAGATGCGCGCAGCAAGTATTGCCTCGCCTGCCACTCACCCACAACCCCAAACTGTACGGATGCACATGGCAGTAGGAGACAAAGACACTGAGATTGCTCGGTTACGGGCACGTATTGCTGGGCT
>JAYVFX010000912.1:0-3572 GCA_043772795.1 Deltaproteobacteria bacterium | reverse complement strand
GAACTCACATCTGGTTATGACGAGCGCACGTCACTCGTTAGTTATCGTTATCTTTGTGGCTGGATGGGAGGATTGATCACTGCGCAGATGGGCTACCTGTACTTCTTTGCTCCATCTTCCCAGTTTGCCGATGGCCGTCTCAACCCGAGTGCCTACGGCGCATTTGCGGGCGCGTGCGCTGTCATTGTCGCTGTGGCCATTCTCGTCTCTAGCGCTGGCACGCATCATCTTATTGCGACGATGCGTACGCCGTCACAGTCAACTCCATTTTCTCTCCGTGGTTTGCTGAGAGAATTGCGCGCAGCACTTGGCAACCATTCGTATATGATGCTGATCTGGGCATCTTTGTTCACGGCCGCCTCTAGTGGGTTTCAGGATACCATGGGGCTGTACATGGGAACCTACTTTTGGGAACTCACGACCAGTCAGATTGCCGTGCTGGTGTACGCTTACATGATCGCTACGCTCATTGCCGCCGCGCTGACACGTCCGCTTACGCAGCGGTTCGACAAAAAGAAAACCGTGCTGGGTCTAGCACTCTTCGCTACTGTCATTGGTCCACTCCCGATTTTCTGTCGTCTCCTCGGCATTATGCCAGCGAACGGCACTCCTCTCCTGCTACCCCTATTGTTCCTCAACGTTCTAGTTATTGTCGCCATCATCATCATGGCGCAGATCGCTATCGCTTCGATGCTGGCGGATATTGTCGACGAGCATGAACTGCTCACCGGCAAACGACAAGAAGGGCTCTTTCTGTCGGCTCTCTCATTCACCGGCAAAGCGACCTCAGGGCTTGGTGGGTTGTTTGCCGGGGTGGCACTCGACCTCATCAGCTTTCCCAAAGGTGCACCGATCGGAACAGTACCCACGGATACGTTGTTCAAACTTGGCCTCGTTATTGGACCAGGTATGATGGTGCTGCATTTACTCAGTCTGTTCTTTGTTTCTCGCTATCGTATTACACGCGAGCATCATCAACATATACGCACCCAGCTCGCGCAGCGGTCACAAAAGGCAGCAAGCTCCTCTTGACGCCGTCCAACTCTGCTGCCACCATACTGGCCGTGACAATAATGCGTCCAAACATCAGACAGTGTTGGTGGTGGCTGCCATAGTCGGCGGCCCGGACGTTGTATAACAAGAATCAACGGAGCCGCCTTGGACACGAGGCGGCTTTTCTTTTTTAGGATCGCCGCCTCGCAGAACGAGGGTACGGTCCTGCTGCTTTGTAGGACTAGGTTTCTTAATTGAGTAAGGAGAGCCTCATGGCCAGCAGAGCAGCACTCATCCCCAGCGCCCATACGTATATCACCCAGGGCGGCATCAAAGTCCGCCGCGTCATTGAAGGCATTCCGGTCGAGGGTGCAATTGAACCAATCGTCGACGCCCTTGATAGTCGTCGTGGCGTGCTCTTGGCGTCAAGCTATGAGTATCCTGGCCGCTACACACGCTGGGATATGGGGTTCACTGATCCGCCTTTGGTACTCACTTCGCGTGAACAGCAGTTTCGGATTTCCGCCCTCAATCAACGAGGGCAAGTGCTGCTATCGCCGATTGCCGCAGCGGTGCGTGCCTTACCCGCTGTGGTGGCAGTGGACCATCAAGAGCAGGAGTTGCTCGGTACCATTGCCAAGCCGACAGGTCGTTTTCCGGAAGAGCAACGTAGCAAACAACCCTCAATTTTTTCCGTGCTCCGCACGTTAATCGAGCTATTCTCTAGCCCCGAAGATCAGCACCTCGGCCTCTATGGTGCGTTTGGTTATGACCTCGCCTTTCAGTTCGAGCCGTTACGGTTGCGACTGGAACGACCTGCCGATCAACGCGACCTCGTGTTGTATCTTCCCGACGAACTGATTCTTGTTGATCATCAACGCGAACAAGCTGTACGCCAGCGCTACGATTTTGAAATTGATGGACAGTCGACCCAAAGCCTCGCGCGCGAAACGGCTACGCAGCCATATGTCAGTAGCGAACGCGTAGAGTCACCATTTGACCACGAGCCCGGCGAGTACGCCGCCGGCGTACGGGTTGCCAAAGAGGCGTTTCGTCGTGGTGATCTTTTTGAAGTCGTTCCTGGACAGACATTTTTCGGTCCCTGCCCTACCCCTCCGTCAGAACTTTTCCGCCGCTTACGTGAACGGAATCCTGCCCCATACGGCTTTCTGATTAACCTCGGACAAGCAGAATATTTAGTCGGTGCATCACCGGAAATGTACGTACGCGTTGATGGCGACCGGGTCGAAACCTGCCCCATCTCTGGCACGATTGCTCGTGGAGGCGATCCGATTAGTGATGCGATACAGATTCAGAGGCTACTGAATTCCACCAAAGACGAGTCAGAACTCACCATGTGTACAGATGTCGATCGCAATGACAAATCACGAATTTGCAAGCCAGGAAGCGTGCGAGTGATTGGTCGGCGCCAAATCGAAATGTATTCACGGCTGATTCACACCGTTGATCATGTCGAAGGTCATTTACGTGAAGGATTCGATGCCCTCGACGCATTTCTTGCTCATACATGGGCAGTCACCGTCACTGGTGCACCAAAAGCCTGGGCAATGCAGTTCATTGAGGATCACGAAAAGTCACCCCGCGCGTGGTACGGCGGCGCCGTCGGCATGCTAGGTTTTGACGGCAATATGAATACCGGTCTGACACTGCGTACCATCCGCGTCAAAGACGGAGTCGCGCAGATCCGCGTTGGCGCAACGTTACTGTACGATTCCAATCCCGAAGAAGAGGAACAGGAGACACACCTCAAAGCATCGGCTTTTCTTGACGCACTCCGTCAACCGCGTGGAGTCGCCAGCGAAATCAAACCGACCACACCATACCCTGGCCAGGGGAAACGCATCCTCTTAGTCGACCATCAAGATTCCTTCGTTCATACCCTGGCAAACTATCTGCGTCAGACCGGCGCTGAGGTTGTCACCTTGCGTGCCGGTTTTCCGCAGGAAGAGTTTGATACGATACGTCCGCATCTGGTTGTGCTTTCCCCTGGTCCAGGCACGCCAAAAGATTTCGATGTTTCAGGTACGCTCACGGCAGCGATTCAACGGAATCTCCCAGTGTTTGGCGTGTGTCTTGGCTTGCAAGGGATAGTGGAACACTTTGGTGGTGCGTTAGGCGTACTGGAGTACCCCATGCACGGCAAACCATCGCGCATTTGTGTGCAAGGTGGCCGGTTGTTCGGCGGCTTGCCGCGAGAGTTTACCGCCGCTCGCTATCACTCGTTGTTTGCCATTCGAGAAAAGCTTCCGTCGGCATTGAAGGTCACAGCCGAAAGCGACGACGGCGTCATCATGGCTATCGAGCATCAAAGCCTCCCGCTCGCAGCAGTACAATTTCACCCGGAGTCAATCCTGACGTTAGGCGATGAGATCGGACTGCGCTTAATACGCAATGTCGTTGCTCTTCTTGCTCACTGAGTTACGGTATGAGAAATTAAGTACCAAAGCAGACCGTAGGAGGCGAAACGAGAATGAAAGACGGACTTCATGTCATTGATAGTGATTTACACGTCATTGAAACCGGTGATGTGTATGAGAAGTATCTCGATGAAAAATACC
>JAYVFX010000911.1:0-2547 GCA_043772795.1 Deltaproteobacteria bacterium | reverse complement strand
GCAAAACTCATATACAAAAGATCGAATCGATTATCAGCTATTGGCAGTGACTCGGCGAGGCCTCGGACACCTGCATGGACGCGTTCGCGTCCCAGGGCTTCACCGAGCATACCACGACTCGGCTCCAGTCCGACGACATACCCTTGAGGCCCGACGATATCTCGTGCGGCTCCGGCTCCCAGTCCCGTCCCACAGCCGACATCCAGCACCGACATCCCTGCGACAAGTCTTGCTCGTAAGAGTGTCTGACGCCGGTACCAACAATCTGTGCCAAAGGACATAAATCGACTGATACCGTCGTAGTATTGCGCTGACGCATCAAAGGCCTGATTCACGTAGGTACGGCGCATGCTCTCACTCGTATAGTAACGAGGTAACAGCGGGTGTGGTGGGAGCGGCGTCTCAATCTGTTTTGGATCATTTTCCACACGAGGGATATAACAGATTCAAAATCGCCTTACCATACTATGATCAAGGTCTCTATTTATGACAGAGCGTGGAGAGGATGTTATAGTATGTACAGTCTCGGGGGTTGGAGGAGCTTTCAGAGGTAGGTTTTTACCGAAAGAAGAGCAGAGTCGTCATTCCCGCGAAAGCGGGAATCTAGGACAGAGGCCGACAGTCGTGATGGAACCGCCTGGATGCCCGCCTGCGCGGGCATGACGGGCTAGCCTATCCGAATGGGGGGCAAACCCACGACAATTGCGGTTTGGAAGGAAAACCAACCCTTATAAGGTTTGGAGGCGGCGGAGTGCCCATGAGGTTGATGCCATAGTGCATTCCCCCACGACCGTACTTGTTCGGGAGGATATAATGTGGTTCGTGATGTTTTGGCTGCTCACGGCGTCAGTTGCTGCCGCGGCCCAGCCACCCATAGTGAGCACACCGTGCGCTGAGTGGAACACCCGGTTTCCACAGCGTCTCACCCAAGCCATGGCTCCGGAAACGTTGGTGCACCTCCTGGCGTCGCATAAAGGACTCGGATTCGCGACGCCCTTCACTGAAGAAAAACGGATTACTGTCTTGCGCCAACCCCTGACGTCCTCAGGTCAACTGATTTTCCTCCCCACTCAAGGTCTCTATCGCCAGTTACAAAAACCCTTCACGCAAGAACTGTTGATTACTGCTAAAGCGATTCGTCAACGCAACGCATCCGGCGGCACCACAGTCTTGGACTTGGATAAGCTCCCTGTGGCGCAAGCTTTTGTGGGAGCATTTCTCGCCCTCTTTGCCGGTTCCTGGGATGCGCTTCATACCCATTTCGAGGTGTATTTCATGCAAGACAAACAACAATGGCAATTGGGCCTCAAACCGATAAACGCGGCCATGGCGCAACTGATTTCTTGTCTCGTACTTGAGGGCGAGCAGGAGCGGCTGGTCGCTCTCTGGGTGCAGGAAACTAACGGTGATGTTACCCATGATCAATTTCTGGATCCGCGTCTGGTGCCAGAAACGCACTGGGTGGATTACCAAGCCCAATTCGATTGGACTCGTTAACCTCGTTGATGAGTCATGATAGGGATTAAAAGCGCTCTCGCTTGGTGCGGGATTGTGGCCGTGCTGTGTGGCCTTTCTGCCTATCAGGTTGTTTATCACTGGAAGTTAGAGACCGATGTGCTCGCCCTGCTCCCTGACCACGAACGTGATCCCGCAATACAGTCATTGAGACGGATCGCGTCGAGCAACCTCGGGCGAACTGCATTTTTCCTGGTCGGACATGCGCAAGAACCGGCTGCTCATGCCGCTACTCGCACCCTTGGTGGGTGGATGGCCACCAGTCCATTATTCGAAACCGTGCAATGGGACTATAGCGGCACCCAACACGCCTTTTTCGACTTGTACTTTCCCTTGCGATATCACGTCTTGAGTCCGTCCATACGCCATCAGCTCAACACGCCGGACGGATACCTCGCCCTCGTGCAACGACTCAAGGAGCTGCTCTATCAGCCAACGTCCTCGCTGATGACTCGCTTGTTGGCAGAGGACCCGCTATTATTTTTCCCCGCGCTTGTTCAAGACTGGGGACAGCAAGCGACCCAGCTGCAGATGCAAGACGGCTTCTTATCTGTACGACACGACGGCCACGTGTATCACGTCATTATTGCGCACCTAGCGGTCAACCCGTTTGCCTCTGAATCCCAGGAACAGTTCGAAAAGCAATGGGACGAGTGGGCCCGTACCCTTCAGCAAACGTGGCCCGGTCTCGATGTGCTTGGTACGTCGGCGATCCGTTTTGCCGCGACTACCCAGCAGACCATCGTTCGGGATATCGCGCTCATCAGCATTGGCTCGACGCTGGGCATGGCCCTGCTGATCCTTGGGACGTTCCAAACATTGAAACATCTTGTGTTGGCGCTGTTTCCCATCGTTATCGGGATTTGGAGTGCCATTGGTCTCTCTCTGTGGGTGTTCGGCAGTCTGCATACCCTCACGCTCACGTTCGGCGCCAGTTTGATTGGTATTTGCGATGACTATAGCTTTCACTATTTCGTCTACCACCGCGTCACCACCCCATGGTGCCCGCAACGAACTATGCGTGGGCTTTTG
>JAYVFX010000910.1:0-15159 GCA_043772795.1 Deltaproteobacteria bacterium | reverse complement strand
CTACATTGTCGCAGGCGGACGAGCGAGAAGCCGAGAGTTTTGGTACCTTAATTTTGAATCTTTTAGGTCCCCTCTTTTCAACAAGGCTGTTGAAAGAATTTGATCCACTCTTTCGGCGGCTTGTTCGATATGTCGTCGGATTTGATACAGGACTGACCAGAATATTTGGTTTCACCGGGCCGACGGGGGAACCTTTTGATGTTCGTCTTCCTCAAGAAGAGATTGAACGGCAGGCGTGTGAGTTACTCAAGCAGGTTCTTGCTGGTCAGCAGCCGCAAGAGGTTATACTCCTTTTGCCGCTTCACATCAGAGTGTTGATAGAACACATAGTTGACCCGAGTACTGCGATGATACCGGATGGTCAACGGCTTCGCGTGTCTATTCCTGAGGAGGTTCCTCTTCTTTCTTTACCTGTAGTGGCAGATTCTGATCTAAGGAGAAAATTATTTGCGCACTTTCAGAGGCAATTTGCACAGGTTGAGCCGCTCCTGGCACAAACGATTCAACAACTGTTGCCCGAACTGACATCTGATGACTCTACGATTGCACAAAAAGCCTTGCGAAAATTCTACTGTACCTATCTTTTGAGTTTTCACTTCCAGTTTGTCCGTGATCTCAAGCGCGGTTTTGATCTCCTGGCAAATTGCCCACTAGTAGAGTTAGAGAAATTCTGTGGACAGTTGCCGCTGTGGCCTAAGGAAATAGGGTTCTCGGAACTGTTTCAAACACAAAGCCGTAAAGGAGCGGAGTTTTCAAAAGGGTCTTCGCAGCCTCAAGGGTTTTCGGCATTATCGGTTCTCTTGCCACCAGCTTGGTTTGCTGGACTTGCTGAACAGACTCTCCAAGAACGCCCTCAAGAGCAGCGCTCACGACAAGTTGCACACTGGGTTGAGTTAGCCGAGACCAACTCCGATGTCCTTGATTCTTTTCGCTGGCTCGCTGCTCTGCTCCACCTCGCTCATCGTGTTGCCGATATGAAAGTTGAATTGAGCGAAGGAGTGAAACCGTTGCGGGAGTGGCTTACTGAACACTTACTTACAATCCTCAGATACAAACCTCAGAAATTCGCGCTATCTATGCTAGATGAGCAGAATGTTTCGAGTGGTAACGTTTCAGTCGATACCCAACTCCTCCGACGCTCAATCCATGCCAAGGTGCTACGTTTGGCTTTTCATGCGGTTGCTAGTCCAGTGCATCTCCAAGCCTTGAATCAGAACGGCGATCAACTACAGGAGCGAGAGGTCATTGGCGAGTTGATGATAAGGGGAATTGTTATCGCGAATCATCTATTGCCTATCCTTCTTCACCATACGGGCATTCCGATAGAGACAATTGATAAGCAGCTTTCGGAAGTACCGAGGCTAGAGACTTCTGTGTGGGCGAATCCGTCTTTTCGCGACCAGTTTAATCCAGAATTGTACGGGTCGGGGTCGGACCAGTGCGACATTGTCTTGTTGGGAACATTAGCTATGTTCCAAGAACTTGGGTTCGGAGTATCTAGTGGAGAAGGATTTTCTATATCCTCGCAATCCGTACCGTTCTGGCTTACACAAACTGTGAGACGTGCGCTCGCGGCTTTGGCGAATCGGCCTGAGAATGATGCGGAACGACAGATTCGTGAGGCTCGCGAACAAGGGGTACCAAACCGTCTCCAAACGTTCTTAAATCATACTCCCCAGGAATCCGCGGCGGAATTGCTCCGCCGCGCCGCGCCTCAACGCACGAAGAAAGACACAATCAGCCTGCAAGGACAAACAAAACTGCGCGAGATTTTACAGCAGATCGCTGACACGATCAGCATTACCTCGGACTCGTTACTCAGTGAGTCCGGTCAACCTGACATGCTTGTTCGAATGATTCTCAAAGGAGAGGAAAAACGTATTGCTGTTGAAGTGAAATCCTCTGCCGAGCCACGCCACTTACGTCAAGTGATTGAACAGTTAAAGAGTTTCGTAGAGCGTTCATCTGCGTCTTATGGCCTTTTCATTGTTCCGGTGATTTCAGAACGGAGCAAAAAGGTTTGTGAGGAGAACAATGTTGGTTACGTAGACTTGCAGGGAAATGCCTTTGTCAAATTCGATGGCGTATTCATAAAGACAACTGCACAGAACAAGAGTGCACGCAAACGTGGACGGACGAAATCGGTGTTTGCTCCGGTCTCAACTCGGTTGATACGAGTTCTCCTCGCTGAACCCCAGCGGCGCTGGAAACTGAAAGAACTGGCCGAGGTTGCCCATCTCAGTCTCGGGCAAACACATAAAGTAAAGCAGGAACTCCTAGACCAAGAATTCATCGATAGTGCCCGAGGAAAAGGGCTGTTCTTAAAAGACGCTTCAGGTTTACTGAATGCCTGGCAACAAAAGTATGACTTTGAGAAAAATATCGCTATCCCTCTTTTCTCTCTGGATAAAATTCCTCTCATTGAGGAAAAGATACGACAATACTGTGAGACGCAAAAAATTGGCTACGCCTTTACTCTTTTCTCCGGAGCGTCAAAACTTGCACCGTTTGTCCGGTACAATATTGTAGCGTTCTACTTCGCAGGAGATCAGGAAGAATTACGACGGGAACTGAACCTTAAGCCTGTTGATTCCGGGGCGAATGTCCTTCTGCTTTCCCCGTATGATGAAGGTGTGTGGCATAGGCTGCAAGAAAGTCAGGGATACAAAATCGTCACTACAATTCAATTGTATTTGGATCTCTACAGCTATGGTGGGCGAGGTCGTGAGCAAGCTGAGTTCGTGCGAGGGAAGCTGCTGAGCTTCTGAGAGGGGAACGTACTATGCCTTCCAGAGATGAATATCCAGACGATGCGGTTCAAGCCTGTCTCTCTGTCCTTCTGGAGTTGTTCACCTATCTGAAGCCTTATCGGGACTACATCGTCCTGATCGGAGGTTGGGTTCCTTTCTTTCTCACGAAAGACAAAACTGAGGAATCCCACATCGGCTCCCTTGATATCGACTTGGCACTTGATGCGAACCGGATTCCCGAGACTGGATACACAACTATTCTCGAACTGTTAGCGGAACGTGATTATCAGCCTGCCAGGAATAGCAAGAACGAGATTATTCCTGCTCGCTATGAAAGAATCGCACGCTTTGCTGACGGGCGTTCCTATCCTGTCCAAGTAGATTTTTTGGCGCCTGAGTATGGCGGGACAAAACGACGGCATCGTCATCAACGAGTGCAAGACCTTCTCGCCCATAAGGCTCGCGGAAGTGACCTGGTATTCAAGCACTATGTCGAGATCGAAATTGCTGGCCGTCTTCCGAATGGGGCAGAAAATCGAGAAAAGATAAAGATTGCTGATCCATTGTCTTGTTGGGTGATGAAGTCTATCACATTTGGTAATCGCGGTTCGGAAAAGGACGCATACGATTTATACGTTCTGTGTGATTCTTTAGGCGCTGAGATAATTATCAAAAGCCTATACCCCTTGAGAAGGAACAAATTGGTGAAAGAGTCTCTCACCATTCTGCGTGACAAATTTAGCTCTCCCAATGCACTGGGACCGACCGCCGTGGCGGACTTTCTGAAAGCGACGGGAGACGAAGGAGAACGTATCAAACGAAGAGTGTTCGAACTTTTTCAGCTCATCGTTGCCCAGATTGAGAAGAAGTAGTGGTCGCTTTCTTTGACTGATAAAATAGTTGGTGGCTCACTCCCCATCCGCAGTTGCCATTTGTAAGTTCCCGATTGGTGCTGGTTGTGGAGAAGTCGGAGCAGGGAGGAAGAAAACAATCAGCCACGGGAGTAATGGAAGCACGCTAATAATTTGCATAGCGGTCTCGACTCCCCGTGTGTCAGCAATCCAACCTAGCCCTGTGACTCCTAATCCCCCCGCACCAATCCCTACGCCGGTCATCAAACCAGCAGTGACCCCTAACCGCCCGCGCATCAAGCCTTGGGCAATGACCAGCGTCACAGAGAACATCGGTGAGATACACATGCCGGTCAACGCCAAGAGCAAAATACTGGCAAAGCCCGTGCTGTGCAGGAAAAGGGCAATCAACGGACAGAGAACGCCCATATTCAACATGAGAAACTGCTTGTGACCAATACGATCAGACAGTGGACCGGCGATCAAGGTGCCAACTGCACCAGAGATGAGTAACAACGACAGCAAAGAGCTCGCAAAAATTCCTCCCTCTCCACGCGCGGTGAGGTACAGTGGCACGTAGGTGACAAGCCCTGAATGAACACACGCGCCCAACGTGACAATGAGCACGACGAGTGTCATCGCGTAGGTAGGTATCTGACCAGGAACGGTCTGAGTAACCGCTTGTGTTTGGTTGGTGCGAGATAACCAGGGTAACGAAAAAAGGAACAACGTGCCGACGAGCAAGCCTGGGATCAACAATAACAGGAGTCCAGACTGACCAAAAGCAGCGAGACAACCCGCTACTACAAGTGGCCCAAGACCATAGCCGATATTGCCACCAACTGAGAACAGTGAAATGCCAGTCGCTTTCTTCTCACCAGTAGAGAGAAAGGCGGTTTTGTACGCCTCAGGGTGATAGCTGGCGATGCCGATACCACTGAAGCAGATCAAGCAAACGAGGACTGCATAGTTCGGCGCAAGGCCGACTGACGCCATGCCACAGGTCGCGGTCAGTACCCCGAATGGTAATAACCACGGGCGTGCACTGCGGTCAGATAAGTGGCCAAAAATCGGCTGAATCAAAGAGGAGGAGAGGTTGGCGACCAACACCAACATGCCGAGTGCCGTATAAGAAAGAGCGAACGTACTTTTGAAGAAAGGGAGCAGTGCCGGGAGCGCCCCGGTGTTGAGGTCCACCATTGCATGTCCCAGTCCTAATAAGGCTAATGTTTTCTTATTCATGTCCTGCATACAACTATGCCCTCGCTTCCTGCGTTGATGTCTTTGGGAGAGTGGAGGTGACTTCGATCGGTTCTGGAACCACAAAGAAATAAAAAACGATAAAAGACAGCAAAGCAAACCCGGCCGCGACAAGGAAAGGAGTTGTCCAATCCCCGGTTGCCGCGACAATATAGCCGGCGGTCATCGGACCAAAAATCCCGGCACAGTTTCCGGCACTATTCATGACACCTGAGATGGCGCCGGTGAGCTTGGGATTTAACTCAAGCGGCACCGACCAATAGCCACCTCCCGCGATATTGAGAAAAAAGAGATAGGCGGCAAAGCACGCAACTGATGCTCCTGCCCAGGGTACGTACACGGCAGCGACCAGAAACGGGGTGCAGAGGGCGATGCCCAGTGCCGGTCCTTGAGCACGGGCGAAGCGCACACTAAACCCGCGGCGTAAGAGGGTATCGGAGAGTACGCCACCACTAATCAAACCAACGAAACTCGCAAGCGGCGGAATCATACCGATCCATCCCATTTCTTGCATGGTGAAACCACGAACCTTCACCATATACGTGGGCAGCCATAACACCGTCATCCACAGACCGTAGATCAAACACAGATACGAGAGAGACAGGAACAACACATGTGGTTCTTTAAGGAGTACCCAGGGGGAAACTATTTCACGAGAACGCGGTGCAAGATGGGCTTCGATTTCCGACAACTCAGCCTGGGTCATCTTTGGATGTTCGGCCGGAGTGTTGGTAGCGAAGAGTAACCAGGCAATCAGCCACACGATGCCAATGGCGGCATTACAGTAAAACGCCATCGGCCAGGAGAACGAAAGTACGAGCCAGGTCGTCAGCGGGTAAGAAACTACTTGTCCGAGGTACGCACCAGACACACTAACTGTTTGGGCACAGCTGTATTCATGGCGGGGAATCCAACGAGAATTGAGTGACGCGTATGCGGGGAAGCTGACCGACTCAAATGCGCCGACCAAAAAACGCATCGCCAACATGAGACTGTAGGCAAGACCACCAAGTGGCGTCAGCGCCGTAAAGATCGAAAATCCTATACAGGCAACGACCAAGACGCGGCAGGCATTCCAGCGATCAGCAATAATGCCCCCAGGGAATTGAAGCAGCGCATAGCCAGCGAGAAAGGCGGAGAAGATCAGACCGAATTGCCCTTCGTTCCAGCCGAGAGCAGGCATCATGACAGGAGCGGCAACAGAGATGTTCACGCGGTCGGCATAATTGATCATACTGCCGAGTGTGAGCAGGCCAACCAGCTTATAGCGCACCGGCATTGCCATCGCGCCCTCCTTCTTTTACTGCGCGATCCCAACTCGCGCGATTGTAGCGGCAGTGCTGTGTGTTCTGCAAGACGCCGGGAAGCAACGGGGAGAAATGGGTAATAAGGGTAAAAGGCGAAACAGGGAAAAAGGAAACCGGGATCTTGTTGTTTCATGTTCCTCTTCTCCCTTTCGCCATTTCCCCGTTGTCCCTTTTCCCCCTCAGCAGCATCGCCATTTTCCCTTTTCGCCATTTCGCCCGTTCTCTGTTCCATCTCCCTCTTGTTCCTTGTACTCTGCCCGCCATGTTTTACGGAGAATGTTTAGCGTTAACGTCAGCGGTGTTGTGGGGAACGATTCCGATCTTGGTGCGAAAGGGTTTGCCCCACTCCAACGCATCAGTTGCGGTAGTGTTAGGATTGCTGGCAAGCGTCCCCTTGCTGCTCGCCGTATTCGTCTTTCATCCGCGCTGGGTGACACAGGCTGTTACCCCGTATGCTGCATTCTGGTTTGCTGCCTGCGGAATCACGGGGCCATGTTTGGGCCGGTTGTTCAATTATTTGGGCGTGGCTCGCCTTGGTGCTGCACGGGCGACACCGCTTATTAACGCCTCGCCATTGTTTACGACGATCTGGGCATTGTTTTTCCTCCGCGAGCAGATCACGCTCAGCGTTGTTCTCGGAGTGCTCAGCATCGTTGCGGGCATTGCCGTCCTTGCTGGACAAAAGCGTGGATAGCAAGATCTGGAGGAGCGAGGCGGTCCGTCATTCCCGCGCAGGCGGGAATCCAGGAGCGGTAGTGAATGTTTCTGAACAGGGAAGTGCAGACTTTCTTGTTCCTTTCTATCCCTATCCCTATCTGTAATTTCTATGAATCCTAAAGACCTTCTCTATCCTCTCTTAGCCGCACTGTGCTACAGCACCAATCCGATCATGGTGAAGTTGGGGTTACGCAGTAGTAACGAACCGTTACTCGGTGCCGCAATTGGCATGACAGCGAGCACGGTTGTCTATCTCGTTTACTTTCTTGGAGCTGGAAGGGCGCGGGAACTATTTGCTGTGCCACGGTGGGTTGGGTGGTATTTTGCGGCTTCGGGCCTTTGTTCCACCCTCGGTGTTATGAGTTTCTTTGCCTCCCTACAGTACATTCCGGCAGCGGTAGTGGCACCACTTACTGCCGCAGCACCATTGGTGACCATCACGCTTAGTCACTTTTTACTGAAGGAGATGGAGCGCGTCACTATATTTGATATTGCTGGAACCGTGCTGATTGTGGTGGGCGTGGTGGTGTTGGTGGTGGGATAAAAGAGGAAAGGTATGGGAAGCGGGGCGAGCTCGGTTGTATACTTTGCACGGCCACGAATTGCGCTTTTGTCATTCTTCCTGATACGGCGATTCATCGCCGTGCTACAGTAACGACGCCCCATCAATAGGGCTTTCAGCCGGATTCATCCGGCGTTGTCTTGTAGCACGGGCATTTATGCCCGTGAGCAAAATCACTCTTCCCTCGTTTGGGAACCTTCCTCTCCTCCTCCCTCTTGCGGTCCACCCGCAGGGGGTGTCGTTCGTCCGGGCAACCTTTGTATGGAGGGGTCAGGAACGGTTGGTATCGGCATGGGCTTCGCTTTTTTCATACGCTCGGGTGTCCAATAGGAAGGATCTGGCGAATCTTGTTGTGATGACGTGGGAGGACCACTTTTTTCATCCACTGGAGCATTCTCCGTGTGAAGAGATTGAGGGCGAGTTGCAGATGACTGACACGCAGGAAGGGCGAGAAGACTTTTCAAGACCAGCACGCTGACGACAGAGGTTCTCAAGGCCTGTGAGTTCATTCCTGGGTCTCCTTCGCGGTCATTATAGGGTGGCACAGGAGGCGAAAAAAGGAGGAGGGAGATAGTTCCCTCCTCCCGCCTCCTCTGAAAATACTCTTTCGGATCATCTTTGACTTCGGAAGAGCAGGCTAAAGCCATTGACACCGTAAATTACTTTACGGGTTGTTGTTCGCATTCGCCAAACATATAGTTATAACATCCTCAGACTCATTGTTATCAGTAGCGGTATTGCTAAATGGAGGCGAAGTCATTTCTTGCCAGAAGACACCATTGGTTGCGGTTGGCGGCGTGGCGCAATTCACCAAGCAACGCTTGTGGCTATTGACGCCATTAACCCAGTTGTTGCCGGGATCTGTGGCAATGGAGCCGTCAGTATCAGCAGTTTCCGCCAATCCGCCTGTCCAACCCAAAATCCAAGGACCGCCGCTTGATCCGCCGGTTAAATCGCTGCCGATAACTTTAGAAATCTGACCGCCAAGAACAAAATCATGGGTATACCAATCGGTCGACGCCGTCGTCTGGAGAGTTCCGCCGGTGAACGGCGCAGCTTGCGGATAGCCGAATGTACGTTCGGCCTGACTAGCAGTAAAGTTCCAGGCGCGTCCCAACCATCCAGTGACATTGCCGATTTTATTGGCTACTTTTCTTCCCGTGGTAGCTGTTACTAGACAGGAATAATCGTAATCCGGATTCCCTGAGTTGTGCCATTGAAATGATACGGCGCTTGTAACGACCGACCAGCAGTCTCTTGTTGGATCTGGGGCGCCATTAAAGCTTGGGCAAAACAGCCGGTTCGTGGCGAAATGTGTCGCCCCATCCGAGTTACAGTGTCCCGCTGTAATCAATGTGCTTCTACCGATGGCTGAAGCAGAACAAACGAAATTTCGGCCATTGAGTGTGAAGAATAATTTTCCAATGGTCGATTTGGGGTAGGCGGTAATTGCATTGGCCTCTCTCCACCGCTGGAACGGACCGTAGGGGCCGCTTAGGGGGTTGATGGGTTTCGTGCCATGCATCGGTTGAAGCAGATCGCCATAAGCAGCGCTCTCGGAAGAAAACGCGTCTTGAGAAGATAGGGTGCGCGGTGTGGGGTCGCAATTGCTGGCGTTCGGAGGACAGCCCCGGACATATCCTGGCATAGCTAGTTCGCCGCTTGCTTCACTAGCTGGGGGAGAAGCCAAAGAAAGCGCGTCAACAATGACCTTGGGTACAGGCATAGGTTTGGCGTCAGCCATTCGTTCCGGCGTCCAGTAAGATGCAATTCCCCGTGCCTCGCCAGCCGTTCCTTCCGAAACAGGACTGCCCTGTGCTTGCGCGTTCGTTATGGCCATGACGGACCATAACCCTGCACTGATGATAGCTTTTGAATATCTCATGATTACAGATCTCCTCTAATAGTGAGTGTTTATAAACAACAAATCGACAAGAGTTTGTTCTCGTGTGGACGGCGGTGGGGCACGTACCGAAATTGAACCGCTCTTGGGTGGCGACTGGTTAACCCAGGGAAGAGGGGATGGAACCATATGAACCTCTCTTTAAGGATTCTAGAAAAAACAACTTCAACAACACGGAGAAGGGCGGCCTTGGCCCTGCGTGTTCAAAAAGGACCTCTTTGACAAAGAGTGATGATTACTTTGTTGTCCCCTTCTGAGGAGAAGCACGGCCTTACCGTCTCATCGCCAGGCAAGATGATAACGAAGATAAAGAATTTTTGATGAGAGAGATTTGCTGTTCGTAATCTTGGCACATTGTTAAGAGCACAACGTGTGCCATTTTTGACGAAATAAACTCTTGCCTTTTAGAGGGGTTGGCTGCCAGGAAAAATTACTGTGGGCGGGTGTGTCAACTTTTGTTGACACGTATGCGACCATGGGAAGAAAACTGAGCACAGGTCGTGACGTAGTGATCTGTCAAATTGAATTGACGACAGTAATTTTTATAATTGCGAGAACGAAGTCGCACGGGGTTCATATCGACGGTCAGTGAGAAGGCGTACCAACTGGCAGTCGTTCGCTTGAGAGAGTTGAGGGATGGCAATTAGGAGAACTGTGGTTCTCGGTTGAATGAAAGCACCGCCTCACACCATTTCCCAATTGCTAGGAGTTGTTCCTCTGTGAATGCGCCACTCATGAGCTGAATACTGAACGGTAGACCGTTCGCACTAACGCCCGAAGGCAAACCGAGACTCGGAATGCCACTAAAACTCGCCGGCCCATTGAAGGTTGGATCACCTGTTGCGGAGAGTCCTTGCGGCGCCGGCGCTGGCGTCGATGGCGTCAATAGCGCATCAACGCTTTGGCAGAGCGCGTTCATCTCATGACGGAAGCGTTGCTGATGGCGGCGGATCTCGATGTACTGTGACGCAGTGATGGTGTGTCCTTTCTCAATCAGCTCCTGCATTTGTGGGCTGTAGCGCGCTTTGTGTTCCGCATATCTCTCATGATGCGTGACTGCTGTCTCCGCTTGTAACATGGCGAAATGTGCGTCGAGTTCACCGGCAAAACTCGTAGGCATTTTCACTTCTTCAATAGTCGCACCAGACCGCGCGAAACGTTCAGCTACGCTTTCTATGTGTTTGCGGGTTTCGGCGCTGGCTTTTTCGAGAAAGAAATTACGCACGAGTCCGAGCCGGGGAGGCTTGGGGTCGCTGAGCACCTTTGCGTAATCAGGGACTGGAACGTGTTCTGTCGCTGGGTCGAGTGGATCGTATCCAGCAAGTACTTGGAGCATGAGTGCAACATCACTCACTGTACGAGCGAACAGGCCGACATGGTCGAGACTCCACGCCAGCGCGAAGAGTCCATGGGCGCTAACGCGGCCATAGGTAGGTTTGAATCCAACGCAGCCACAATATGCGGCTGGGCGGATCGTTGAACCATAGGTTTGTGAGCCGAGTGCACCTGGACACATCATCGCCGCTACCGCCGCTGCTGAGCCACTACTGGAACCGCCAGGCGTATGCTCGAGATTCCACGGGTTGCGTGTGGGCGAGGGGGGGAGCGCAGCAAATTCGGTTGTCTGTGCTTTACCGAGAACGATCGCGCCAGCTTGTTTGAGGAGATGTACGCTGGTCGCGTCGTATTCTGGGACGAAATTAGCATAGATCGGCGAGCCCGCAGTCGTCTTCAATCCTGCCGTATAGAAGATGTCTTTAAGACCAATCGGAATGCCATGCAGCGGTCCACGATACTGGCCACGCTGTATTTCCTCCTCACGTATTCGTGCTGTTGCTATCGCCACTTCTCGATTGACCGTAACCCACGCGTGAAGGCGCGATTCGAGTTGGTCAATACGTTCGAGGCACGAGCGCACCAGATCAACCGGAGAAAGTTGACGCGTACGGATTTGTTCAGCAGCGGCGGTGAGCGTAAGAGTATATGGAGCGGACATGGTTTTTCCTCAGAAGATTTTCCGTAGAAAGGGGGAAGAGGCGAAAAGGCGAAGAGGCGAAAGGGGCAAGGGAGTTTTTCTTGTCTTTCTGTTTCGCCTTTGACCCATTTCCCCTTTTCGCCCTTGATGACGTAATTAGTCGACCAGCTCATCAAGCTGCACGAGAATCCCGTCCGGGTCACGTACAAAGGCACTATTGAAATTGCCGTCGGCGGTCTTTGTCACTGTTGGTGGGACAACAAATTCGACGCCTTTGGCTTTGAGTTCTTCGTAGACCTTGGGAAGGTTGTCAACCCAGAACGCGAAGTGATGAATGCCAATCTGGTCCAACTTGATCGCTTCGCCGCTGACCGGTTTGTCGTTGTGCTCAGAAAGCACTAAAAACGCTTCGTCTTTTCCTCGCTTCCAATAGAGCGTGGCGACTCGCCGCTCTTCATGACTGTCTTTATAAACTGCGGGAAGAACCGTCCCTTTGGTTTTCTGTACCTCATCACGCACAACCTGGAAGCTAAGCTGGTCACGGTAGAATGCAAGCGATTTGTCCATGCTCCGTACGCCGATGGCAATATGAGAAACGCCTTTGGTCATCATAATGAAGCCCTCCTTTTGATTGTTTTTTGTCATTAATGCCGTGCCGCTGCAACCGCTGGACTGCCAACCAGTGATTGGCCTGCTGCCTTATCTTGCTTACTCTGTCGCTCGTACCCGAGCACGGGAACGAGCACTAACCCGCCAATAACTGCACCGATACCGAGCAGCACAAATCCCCAGAAGAACGTGCCGGTCTTGTCGTACAGGTATCCCAACAAGAGCGGACCAAGGACGCCCGCGAGTCCGCCACACAGTCCGCCGACGATGCCGATCGCAGTCCCGAACACTTGGGATGGAATGAGGTCAAACACCAGAACAACAAAGCCATTGACTGCAGCCGAGTTCAGAAAGAGCGCAAGGCTCATAAACGTAATCGTGGTGACGACGCCTTCACTCATCCCCATCGCGACTAAAGCGGGGAAGGTCAGAATAGCGGTCACAAGAGAAATCAGGCTGCGGCTCCAACCGCGGTCGCCAAGCCCGCCGGCAACATACATTCCGGCAAAAGCGGCGAGATACGGAATGATCAGATAGAGGCCACTATTCATAATGGTGAAGTGGCGTTCTTTCACCAGATAGCCGGGAAACCAACTCATTGCCGTGAAGTAGACACCAACGCCGAAAAAGGCAGACACACAGAGCAACCAAAACGCCGGAATGCCCGAGAGCATGGCCATGCGTTGGCTGAATGAGAGACTGTCTGCCGTTTCGTAGTGAGAATCGTCGTCTGGCGCGGTAGCGAGCGCTTCACGGACTTCAGCTTTTTCACTCTCAGAGAGCCACGGATGTTCGTGCGGATGGTCGCGAATAACAATCGCATACAAGGCGAGCATCCCGAGTGTGATGATACCGACGGTGACGAACATCATGCGCCAATCCCACAGGTTGATGGTCCAGCCGACTAAAGGCATGCCAAAAGCGACACCGAGGTAGGCAAAGCCAATGAAGATCCCATAGGCCCGACCACGCTCCGCTGGTAACAACCAGTTGTTCTGCAATTTGTGATTGATATTGACGGTGACTCCTTCGGTGATGCCAAACAACAAGCGGACGATGCCGAATTGCCATATAGTGGAACACGCACCAGTCAGCGCGGTGAGGACGCTCCAGGCAAGAATCATCCATGATGCAAAACTGCGTAGACGAATCTGATCACTAACGAGTCCACCGGAAAAGTGGCCCAACAAATATCCCCAGTAGTACACGCTCAACACAATGCCCATCTGGGTGCCATCGAACTTCAATTCGTCCATAATCCGCGGTGCCGCGAGCGAGATATTCACGCGGTCGAGGACGAGAAAGAACGACGCAATCCACAGGACACTAATGATGAGCAGGCGCGTGCCCCGCATGAAGTTTCCCTCCTTACCTAAGGCGAGCCTTCTGGTGGAAAGCTGCCAGGCGCACTCTAGCGAGGTGCCTTCTACTTGACAACTGTATACACTAAAACAGCAGCAGCAAGGTTTGTCATGAGAGAAGGAATGCACAATGGAAACACCCGGATTTAAAGCCGAAGGCGTACAATGGAACTTAAGTGAACTCTACACCGGCCCAGATGACCCCCGGATCGAAGCTGATCTCGCTGAGGCGCGACGGCAGGCTGAGGCGTTTGCGCAAAAGTATCGCGGTACGCTGGCTGACAAACAGCTCGACGGAGCAGCTTTCGCACAAGCGCTGAAAGAATACGAAGCACTGGCAGAAGTTGAACATCGTCCTTCCTTCTATGCCAATCTGTTCTTTGCTGGGGATACGCAAAATCCCAAGGCACAACAACTAGTGCAGCGGACGCGCGAAGCGGCTACTGAGACGAGCAACCTGTTAATATTTTTCTCGCTTGAACTTATTGCACTGGACGATGAGTATGTCGCCAAGCTAATCGCTGCCCCGGCAATGGCTGAGTATCTCCATTACGTAGAAGCACTGCGACGTTTCAAACCGCACACGTTGAGTGAGAAGGAAGAACAAGCCATCAACCAGAAGAATCTCACTGGTCGGCACGCGTTCGAGCAACTCTACGAAGAATTGACCGGATCGTTACGTTTTAAGATCCAGGTTGATGGAGAAGAGCAAGAGCTGACTGACGGTGAGATCATGGCCTTGCTGCGGCGTCCTGATCGAGACTTACGTGAACGCGCGTTTACGACGTTTCTTGATACCCATGCTCAGCATGCGTTGGTGATTACTTCGGTGTTCAACAACATCTTTCTTGATCACAAAGTCGATTGCGACATGCGGCAATATGACGATGTCGTGTTGCCGACACATTTGTCCAATGAGATCGCCCCACAAACGGTGGAGGCGATGATGCAAGCAGTCGAGCGTCATTACCCACTGGCGCAAGAATACTTTCGCATCAAAGCGCGGCTATTGGGTCTAGACAAACTCAAGAACACCGATGTCTACGCTCCGATTGATGCCACAGAAGAGAAGTTGACCTTCGCGCAAGCCCAAGAGCTGATTCTCTCCGCGTTTGGGCGTTTTAGTGAACCCTTTGCAGCGATTGCCCGCGATTTTTTCGCTAAACGGTGGATTGATGCGGAGGTGCGTGCTGGTAAACGGGGGGGGGCATTCTGTGCTGCTTTTACGCCACAACACCATCCCTACGTTCTGTGTAGCTTCAACGGCACTGGTCGTGATGTTTCAACCATTGCGCATGAATTAGGTCACGGGATTCATTATTCACTATCGGGTAAGCAACGATTGGTGAACTATGACGCGCCGCTAGTGTTAGCAGAAACCGCCTCGGTATTTGCGGAGATCGTGCTCACCAAGCACTTACTCGCGGAAACCCGCAGTAAAGAAGCCAGACGTGCACTCCTGTGTGAGCTTCTGGAAGAAATGTATGGCACGGTTTTTCGTCAGACCGCGCTGACGCGATTCGAGATGGCAGGGCATCAACAGCGCCGCTCTGGGCAACTGACTGCAGACGATATTTGTGACTTGTGGTTACAAGAGCAACGCAAAGTATTTGGTGATGGAGTTGAGCTGATTCCTGCCTATCGTTGGGGCTGGACCTACATTTCGCATTTTATTCACAGCCGGTTCTATTGTTATTCGTACTCATTTGGTGAGCTGCTGACGTTGGCCCTCTTCCAGCGCTACCTCGACGAAGGCGATGCCTTCGTTCCTGGCTACATGCAACTGCTCGAAAGTGGAGGCTCGCAACGACCTGAGCACGCGCTGGCCAAACTCGGTATCGACATCAACCAGCCCGAGTTTTGG
>JAYVFX010000909.1:0-6340 GCA_043772795.1 Deltaproteobacteria bacterium | reverse complement strand
AATCGGGGTAAAACTACAAATTCGCAAAATCATTCTCAAGGATTTCAATGAGATACGAGTCAGCATTAGCCGAGTTACCCCGGAATATTGAGAAGATACGATGTTGGCGCGTCCAGAAAAAGGAGTATCATAGCAGCCTATGAGGTATGTACGACTGCTGCTGCTCCTAACGCTAGCGATGGGGTTCGTACAAACTGTCAGCGCACGAGCCCAAAATTCCCCCTACTCTCGTCCCGAGGACAATGTCGGCTCGTGGAGTTGGGATAAGCCACAAACCAGGAATAGTGAAGAAGACCACGAACGGAAACTCGGAGAAACGTCGTGGGAACGGCTGCATCCCGAGCAGGAACCCGAGGCGTCCCCTCCCCCACGGCAGGAACTCCTGAAGAGCCTCTCTCCTCTTGGTTTATGGCGATGGTGGCGTGGAGAGAAAAAGCCGGACGCAACAGATGAAACTGCCTCAGCAGAGGCAGAAGAACCAGCGTCGGAAGAATCGCCAACCGAGGACGAGTGAAACCGGTACTCCACGCTTCTTGTGAGTGTGGAGTGCCAATCCCGCCCTCCCCGGCTGGACGATGCCGGTGGATAACCTATTGCTCTAAAATGAATTAAGCGTGAAAAATGCGGTAAGTGAGGATAGCTCCCTTACTTTTTTCATTCTGCACCCTCCTAAAATACCAACTGCCCGGCCTGCTCCTGTGCGTTCACACGACTCTCCAGCTCAGGCGATAATTGAATCTTGCGGTTTTCAGGAAATTTTTCGCGGTCAAGCGACGGGCGCAGATAAAACTCTTCAGGTGAGTTCAGTACCATCATCGTTTTGGGTGGCTCGAGAAACCACTCTCGCCGCATAAAGCCAGGGCTAAAAAAGATTCTCTTATCGTCTTCCGACCACGACCGCGGCAAGATGCCATGAATCGAGGCAGACAAAAGATCAATGCTCATGTCCCACCATAGATCAAAGAGCACAGCGTATCCATGGTCTCCAAGCGCAGGATTGGCTCGCACACCGGTTCGAGCATTGATGAAGATCAGATTCCCTTCGTTATCATATTCCTCAATACGTAAGGGAAAGAACGACTGCTGATCAAGCCAATAAATGATCTTGCTCATGTAATACTTGCCCAGCCACTCTGCCCGCGGTATGGCTTCGACGACATAACACTTCACCCCGCCGTCAGCAGTGTACAGCGGATAGTCTTTCCCCATGAGTTTGACATCACTAGCAGCGACATCAATGTAATTGCCTTTGTCGTCGGTCAGCGTTGTGCTCTGCTTGGTGACAGGGAAACGCACGGTCGAATAGAGGATATCGGTGCCGAGCATGCGCCACTTATATTCCCAGGCATCACGTCCGAGCAAATCGTCAAAAGTCGACGCGCTGTTCGGCAGACGATCTTGTCGTCGTGGTTGGGGCTGGTGGCGGATCCGGCGTAAAGAAGGCGAATAGGCAAAAAGATCCAACTTGGTGGTAAACGTCTGATCGTTGCGATAGCCAACATACAGCGTCTGGTTTCCGTATCGTTCCGGTGGCGCCACGGATTGGCTGAGCCAACGATAGATTTCCTTCCCAGGCTGCGTGTTGTACAACTGCTCGGCAAACCCGCCTTGGGGAAGATAGAGAATAGGAATAATCGTCACCCGCTGATCCATAAATCCGGTGTTGGTCACAGTGGCGGCAATGTCAATCAGCGTACAATTCCAGTACGGCGAATGCGGATATTCCATTGAGCGAATGCCCATCTCTTCTGCGGTATACGGCGCAGTGAAGGGAAATTTCTCGGCAGGAAGGTAGGAAAATCGTGCGTCACGTGGAGTATCCGTGCGTAAGTCAATCTGCTCTTTCTCAGCCGTAGACAACTCTTCAACGATTTTCCAAGTTTTGCCGCCAGGACCTTTCTCGGCAGCGACAGCAATATTTGTGAAGGCAAGTCCAACGATACAAAAGAGAAGAAAAAAAGTATTATTCATGATTAAACAATTGCGACGATCACCATGAAATCTTACGCATTACGCTTTACGTTTTTAGTGTCACGCATCACGTTCTACGCCTAGAACTCATAACTAATCTCCCAGCCAATGTTATCCCATTTTCCGTATTGCCCATATAGATCAGTGAGGTTCCCCCCACTGTAGGCCGTATAGATCAGTCTACCTGTAACGAACTGAGAAAAGTTATAACTCGCAACGGCCTTCGTTTTTATTCCTTGCCACTCGCGAACTGGGCCGCTGAGATAGGGACTCGCCGTCAGTTCCAGGCGAAGGCGATCTCGCGTGAAACGAAATGGACGACCAACAAAGAACACCGGGATCACATTCCATTGATCTCCAAAAGCGCCACCAAAACCGTTGCCTAACGTCTTACGCCAGTCAAAGGTAAAGAACAGCGAGGGCTGAAGAATCACGGTCGTGTTGCCAGGAAACGCGAATTCCACAGCGATGGCTGCGCGAAACGTATCCCGAGTGATCAAGCCAGAATTCACATCTCCGGCAGTAGCTGCCGCAACCCGAGCAGCATCAGAGAATTTCACGCCTTTGGTCCACAGTCCTTCAACCCGCAACACCACTGGCAGCTCACCGACGATCGGCACGTGAGCGAGAGAAGAAGCATAATCGGCAGTAATGCCGAAGTGGTGTAACCGCGTGTGACGACTTTGTCTGAGGAGAGATCCACTTGAGCTACGGCCAATGATAAAACTGGTGGGATCATCATTCCATGCATAGAAATAAATCAAGCCCCACGTCAGAGGCTCCATTGAAACATCAAGCCGTACCCCATACTCGTGATCACCCCAGTCCCACGCACTTGGGCGTTTGCGTTTCCGCGTGGATTGCGGCAGTTCGAGGGCAGCTTTGCGCACCGTGTCGCGTGGCGGGATACTAGGAGAATACCAAGGCGAACCTGGTACGGGCTGTCGATTTTGTTCAAAATTCGGAATGTAGAGAAAGTTGAGCGAATTTGAACCAAAGAAGTACGTCACGTTCGCCATCCACGTCGGAATACGGCGGTACTCGTAATCACCTGATTCAAGCTGGACAGATTCTCGTCGGTCCATGGGATTGATGATGTCAATAAACTGCCCATCCATCTTTCCCCAGGCAATCTGTTGCTTACCAATCACAACATCCAAACTGTGTGTGCGGTAACTCAGATACAGTTCGCGCGCGATACGATCGAAATTGTGATATTTTCGCGAGGTTTCACTCACCCGTGGCCCGTAGAGACCAGCCGAGTCCTGCCAGTTGTACACTCCGTCATAAAGAAAATGGTTCACACTGGTGAGTTCAAGGTTCGGAGAGAACTGGTAGTGCATCTCCAGCTCGAAGAGATTTTGCAACTGTAAGAAGCGAAAGTCTTTGTTACGAAAGCCGACACGCTTATTGCTCGTAAGCAGGACATCAGTCCACTGTCGGTAGAACCCTTTGAAAGTCAGCGCGGGAATGCGTTTCTCAACCGGCTGGCGGATATAGCGACCGGCAGGATCAAACGTCGCCAGAAAACGATCAAACCGAGACCACGAATCGCCAAACCAACTTGCGTGTCCAGACTGCGGCCAGAGCAACAAGGTCAGGCCACAAACGAAGAGCGCCCATCTTCTGAGCCATTGGTTTCTTTGCTTACCTCTTTGCCTCATCATCATGCTACTGTTCCTTTTCCGTCATTACTCAGTACTGGCTACTCGTTACCCCCGTGGCGTGCGTTCACACACCAGCACCCCGGCGTCAGTGAGCTGCGCAACGCGTGCATCGTCGTAGCCTAAATTCTGTTTCAGCACGGTCTGATTATGTTCGCCGAGGTCGGGGGCCGTCACCTTGTCTGGCGGTGGCACGGTCGAGAAACGAAACGGAAACCCAGGCAGCATGAAATTCCCGAACAGCGGATCGGACATCGGGCGTACCGTTCCACGTTCGACCAAATGAGGGTGTTTCAGCACTTCCGGAATCGTCAGGACAGGAGCCACCGGTACTCGTTCGCGTTCTAGCGCCGCGAGTGCGGCCTCACGATCCGGCAACGACTGCAACCACTGTTCAACTTCCTTAATCAGGATCTCTTTGTGTTTGAGGCGATTCCGCACGCTGTTGAAACGTGGGTCGTCCGCAAGTTCCGGGCGTCCCATTGCTTTGGTCATCCCACGCCATTGATGCTCCAAGGCCGCGATAATCAATATGAACGAACCCTTGGGGCCACGGAACACACCGAGTGGGACAAGACCAGTATGATGAGAACCGCCGCGCGTGGGGACTGCCTTCCCACCACTCGCACTGTAGGTCTGCAAACTAAAATCATGCGTATGGATGTAGGTATCAAGCAGCGAGACATCGATATACTGCCCTTCGCCATTACGCTCGCGATGCAGCAGCGCGCACGCAATCGCCGCCAAGGCATGCACCCCGGTGCTCACATCTCCAATCGCCGCCATCGGAATCACTGGCGGTTCACCAGGTTCCCCCATCACCTCAGTAATGCCCGCATACGCTTGCGCGATGTAATCGAATCCCGGTAAGTGGGCGAGCGGTCCGGTCTGACCGAGAGCGGAGATAGAACACATGACGAGGCGCGGGTTAAGCTTCTGAAGGTCCTTATATGCAAATCCCATCCGCGCCATGACGCCAGGACTGTAATTTTCTACGACCACGTCCATACGCGGGACCAGTTCCCGTACAATGCTTCGTCCTTCTTCTGTCTTCAGATTCACACAGAGGCTTTGCTTGCCGAGATTATGCTGGAGAAAGTACGCACTCCGCCCCTTGCGAATGACAGGGTTTAATCGAGCAGGGTCTCCTTTTGGCGCTTGTTCAACTTTGATGACCGCTGCTCCCATTTCAGCCATCAGTTTGGTGGTCGTCGGACCTGCAACGATTTGGGTGAAGTCGAGAACCTGGTAGCCCGTCAACAATCCCGAATTTTTTCCCGTCGTCATGGCGCCTCTCCTTATAAATACAAATGCGGTGTGGAAGATGCATTTCCCGTGAGTGAAGTGAACGGAGAGTCTCCCTCTGATACTCTCCAGTCGCGTGACAACGGGCGGGATTCTACCGACATGGAGGCACACCCGCAAGGCAGGTACACGATACCGGTTGCGCCGTAATACTTCCCCTGCTACCACCTCAGACAGACACCTATAGGGAGGCTCTTATGGCAATGCCAACGACCGTTAAGATTGTAGATCTCACTGCTCGTGATGGACTTGAAGGAATCAAACGGCTGATTCCAGTCGATTTTCGCGTTGACTTAATCAACCGCCTGACGGAGGCAGGATTTCCGTCTATTGAGGTTGGCGAGTTTGTCAGCCCCAAGGTCATTCCGGCCATGCAATTCACCGAGCAAGTCAATGCACAGATCACTCAGAAACCCGGCGTGGAGTATAGTGCGCTTGTGCCCAACATGCGGGGCTTTGGTGACGCGCTCGCTGCTGGAGTTCAGTACATCACCATTTTTGCGAGTGCGACAGAAGCCTTCAGCCATGCGAATATCAATTGTTCTATCGAACAGAGCTTTGAACGTTTCGCGCCAGTCGTTGCTGGCGCCAAAGAACACGGAATGCACGTACGCGGTGCGTTGTCGTGCGTCGTCGGTTGTCCTTTCGAGGGTGAAGTGGACCCGAAGAAAGTCGCACCTCTGGCCGCACGGTTGTATCGCATGGGCTGCTACGAGATTGCGCTCGGCGATAGCATTGGGGTCGGTACGCCAAAATCCATCAAGGCGTTGATTCAGGCGTGTGTCGAGGTTGGAGTCCCGGCAGCGGTACTCACCGCGCACTTTCACAATACCTGCGGTATGGCGTTAGCCAATTGTTACGCGGCTATGGAAATGGAAGTGACCGTTCTGGAAAGTGCCTGTGGCGGATTGGGCGGCTGTCCCAACGCACCCGGCGCTTCAGGAAATCTTGCCTCTGAAGAACTACTGTACATGCTCAAAGGACTGGGGATTGAAACCGGCGTGAATCTGGAAAAGGCCGTCGCCATTGGCCAGTGGGTCACTAAGAGTTTGAACCACCGCCTCGATTCGAAAGTGAACGAATCGATGATGAACCCGAACATGACGTACTTCGGTAAGGCTGGGTATCACATCCCACATGTCACAGAAAGTGTATCGGTCGTCTAACGAACTTTGACGAACAAGTTCGGAATAGTCTGGTAGAACAGGCTTCCAGCCTGTCCCACCAAAAACTTTCATTCCCGATTCTGTCCGTCAATTTCCATAAGGGAGGTCGTGTGAAGTTTGGTATCTTGCAATTTTTCAGTTGGCCCGAGCGTCGGGTCGCGTTGCCCACGGTCTACCACCGCGCGTTGGAACGTATCGAGATCATGGACCGGACCGGGTATGACGCGGTGTGGC
>JAYVFX010000908.1:0-4067 GCA_043772795.1 Deltaproteobacteria bacterium | reverse complement strand
TATACCCGAAAACTCTTCTCTTTACCCCTACTCGAGCGGAGACTATAGTGACGGCGTACGTATGATTCCCTTGCGTGACACAATTCCGTCGAGCTCCTTTCCAGCAGTAACCTTGGGGCTCATTACCCTTAATACACTTATTTTTATCTATCAACTCAGTTTGGGACCAGGAGAAGAGCGTTTCGTACTGCACTACGGGTTCGTCCCTGCTGTATATTTGCACACGTCGCATACTGAACCGTGGAACCTGCTTGTCCGCTTTAGTCCATTGTTCAGCTCGATGTTTCTCCATGGTGGTTGGCTCCATCTCATCGGCAACATGTGGACGTTATGGATTTTTGGTGACAATGTAGAGGACCGTTTGGGAAAGGTGTGCTTCTTTCTCTACTATATTGTGAGCGGTTTTGCCGCCGTCTACTTCCATTACCTCGCCGAGCGGACATCGGGCATACCAGTGATCGGCGCTAGTGGCGCCATTGCTGGCGTCATGGGTGGGTACTTCGTGCTGTTCCCTCGCGCCCGCATTCTCACGTTAATTCCCATCGTCGTCTTCGTTCAAGTTGTCTCCATCCCGGCGGTCTGGTTTTTGGCGTTGTGGTTTCTTGGGCAGTTACTGAGTGGCATCGTGACAACTTCTGTGCAGATCCATGGTGGCGTTGCATGGTGGGCACACGTTGGTGGATTTCTGACCGGTGCGCTCTTGATTTTCCTCTTCCGTCAATCCCCACCTCGCCAACAGCTCTTGTCATCGGATCATTTCACCTAAAGGCTCTTTGTTCCATCAGAAGGAAGCAGTTCAGACACAAGCTCATGAGATCAGCAAAAATCGCTTCTCTCCTCTTCATTCTGTACTGCTATCTCGGATTTTGTCGGGCTCCACTCTTAGCTGCAGATGCGGCTCCCCAAACTGCGGATGAACACGCGCGGCAAGGGGCTGCGTTTCTGAGCGAAGGAAGATGGGACGACGCTATTCAGGCACTCACCACTGCTACCGGAATCAATCCTCGCCATGCCGACGCGCACGCGAATCTGGGCATGGCCTATTATTTCAAAGGAAACCTCAATGCTGCCATCCCTGCATTTCAGGCTGCACTGCGTATTGCACCAGATCGCATTGACGCTGCGCATGGCCTCGGATTGGCGTTGTATGAGAAAGGGGACGTTGACGGAACCATCGCTGCGTTTCGCACGGCTGCACAACTCAACCCGATCTCCAATTACAACCTCGGAAATGCTCTTGAACAAAAGGGTGACAAAACCGGGGCCCTCGACGCTTACAAACGTTATCTGGCTGTAGCACCGAGCGCACCCGAAACCACGCTCCTAGGCGAGGCCGTAAAGAAAGGGACGATCCCCACACCAGCTGGCGGAACCGTCAAAGAGCATTTTCAGCGTGGACAAGCACTCTTGGCAAAGCGAGACGCCAAAGGAGCAGTCAGCGAATTTCTCGCGACGCTCAGACTCAAACCGAATCACGCCGAAGCATGCAATGCCTTAGGACTAGCCTTCCGCACATCTGGTGATCTCGATCAAGCCATTGGTTCATACCGGATGGCACTACAATTCGACGCAAAGTTTTCTGCGGCGTTCCGCAACCTCGGACAAGCGCTGGAAGAACAAGGTGAAGCACTTGAAGCCGCCGAAATGTACGGACGCTATTTGCTGCTTGTCCCCACCGCCTCAGATGCAGCACAGGTGCGAGAGAAAATTGCCCAGTTGCGTGCAGCGGCACCTTAAATCAGACCACACACGATTCGTACAGGTGCCCAATGTCAGGTGGTTTGATTTACGGTATCCGTTGCTCAATATACTCACCAGCAAAACGGACGTAGTTCTCTGCGGTCCGATGGAGCGTAGCAATTTCTTCTGGTTTGAGTGGACGGATGACTTTGGCTGGACTGCCCAGGACCAAAGAACGCGGAGGGATTTTACTCCGCGGTGAAACGACCGCACCCGCGCCGATCAGGCACTCTTCACCAATCTCTACTCCATCAAGGACAATCGCTCCCATTCCCACCAAAGTAAAATCACCAATTGTGCAGGCGTGAGCAACGACGTTATGCGCGATCGACACACCATCACCAAGAATAGTAGGAATACCACCACTGAAGACATGGATCGTAGCGTTATCTTGGATGTTCACACGCGCGCCGACACGGATATAGCAAACATCTCCACGCACGACAGCGTTAAACCAGACACTTGATTCTTCACCAATGTGAACATCACCGATAACTTGCGCACTCTGCTGAATGTAGGCGCTTGCACTAATCGTCGGGGTAATACCACGGTGCGTAATAATCATGAGGTGCCTCTATTGTGGGCATCGTCTATAGAGGGAAGTGTCTGATGGGTCAATAACCATACCGGGAACGAGTCTTTTTCCCTACAGTCTTGTTCCAGTAACCAGAAGGGTCTAATGTCCCTCGTAGGAGGATACCGTCATGGGCACGAACAGACTAACCAGGGTGCTGGTGGCAATGCTCCTTACTTTCCTGGGCGCAGGCAATCTCCCTGCCCAGCAACACTCGCCCCGCGAAGAATGGCAGGGATCACAAACTGACGATGGATGGCAAGGGCCACGACCAACTGCTCCGTCGCAACGCAGTACGCCGTTCCCAGCACCACAGAAGTCAACACCGTCTGGGAAGCAAGTCTTAGAGATTCCTTCCCAGCGACAACAGGAATCGCTTGAACCTCCACGGCGACAGGCAGAAATCCCCCCACGCCCACAGCCGGAACTTCCTCCGCGACGTCAAAGCGAAACGGCTCCCGCTCCACAGTCGGTCACTGTCACAGTGACAAATCCGCAAGGCGGATACATCCCAGGCCTGCAACGTGACGATTTCACGCTGTATGAAGACGGAGTCCCGCAAGAGATTACGTACTTTAACACCGGGGAAAGTGAACCGGTCAGCTTGGGACTCATTGTCGACACCAGTGGCAGTATGAAGAATAAGATTGAGCGTGCACGTCAAGCGTTGCGTCGGTTTATTGAATCGATCCGCTCCCAGGACGAAGTGTTTGTCGAGGAGTTCAACCAACAACCTTCACTGCTGCAAGATTTTACGGATAGCCGCACGCTCTTGATGCAAGCGGTCACCTTGCTTCGCCCCGTGGGTGGAACATCACTGTACGATGCAATTCTTGACGGATTACGTCGGGTCAAAACTGGCCAGAATCAGAAGAAAGCGTTAGTCGTTGTCACAGATGGGATTGATACTGGAAGTTTTGCTTCGCTCGGTCAGGTGACGAACGCCGCGAAACGCTCTGGGGTACTGCTCTACACTATTGGCATTGGTAACCCGCAAGGAGGAGGAAGCGCTGGCGGCCCTTCGATCATGATCGGCCCGTTCGCCGTTGTCGGTGGTGGCATGACTGACGATCGAGTTGATTCGCATACGCTGCGTCAGATCAGCAACGAAACTGGCGGAGAACACTTCCTCTTGAACCCTGCCGACGTCACGGGTAGTAGCGCCGTGCTTGATGCTGCCGTTCAGACTATTTCTCGTGAGTTGCGTCAACAGTATACCCTCGGCTATCGCTCTTCTCTCGCGCCTGATCGGTACCGTAGTGTACGCGTGGAAACACGACGTGATGACGTCGTCGTCCGTACGCAGAAGGGCTATGCCGCAGAATAGTCCGTTAGTTTTTGGGAAGTTCGCGAGTCATGCCCGTTATTTCTTATTCTTGAAAAAATGCTCGCGGACTTTTTCTCGATCAAGGGGAGTCGTCGGAAGCGTATCAAATATACTTGCGAGGGCTTGAACGCAGCGGACAAAGTCAGGCCATACTCCTGTGGGCCCGGTAAATGTCAGATGGACAGATTCAACATTCTCATGAGTATGAGCGGATCCACCTGTTTTGACGCTCTTCACGTCGAACGGCTGAGTGGAAGTTTTGATCTCCAGGTGAAATGCATCTGAGGATTCTTCACCAACCGGACGGCGCAGTTCCATCAATACCGTACTATCCCCGCCATCGACTTCAACGATGTACCATTCGCCGGGATACGCACTCGACACTTTAATACGCGGGAGTTTTTCTGTAGGGTCATTTGCCATGAT
>JAYVFX010000907.1:0-3617 GCA_043772795.1 Deltaproteobacteria bacterium | reverse complement strand
CGGCCTGATCAAGCGCCTGCCCTAGCGTGCGGGGACCAAGAAACGCTTTTACCGGCCCGGCCACCTTGTGCGGCGGAGTCGTTTTTTTTGCCTGTGGGTGTTGCGCCGGGCGAATGATCTCTGTGCCAATGGGGGCTACTTGTTTTGCCATACGCCGCCTCTTACCGTTTCCCCTGCGTTATTGCAACCTTAGGACGGTTAACGACATTGGGGTAGGGCCAGCTAGTACCGTTTCAGAAAAAATGAGAATCTCAAGCGCCGGCAACGTCGGCATCGGAACGACGAACCCGCAGGAGAAGCTTGAGGTTAACGGAAACATCCTGGCAACCGGGGATGTTATATTAACTGGGGCAGATTGTGCAGAGGACTTTGATGTGAAAGATGCTCAAGCACTCGAACCAGGAACTGTGATGGTAATTGGTGATGAAGACAGACTACACCAATCCAAAGAAGCCTACGATAAACGGGTTGCCGGTGTACTCTCTGGTGCAGGGGACTACCGACCAGGTATTATTTTAGGTAAAGAGCAATCGCAAAACAATCGACTGCCATTGGCCCTGACTGGTAAAGTCTTTTGCAAAGTTGATGCCCAATATTCACCCATCGGAGTAGGTGATCTCTTGACGACATCCCCAACACTTGGTCATGCAATGAAAGCGGATGATCCTCTCAAGGCGTTCGGCGCGGTTATTGGCAAAGCATTGCGTCCTTTGGCAGAGGGTCAGGGCTTGATTCCTATTCTAATTGCGCTGCAATAACTTCAAGCTGGGAGGGAATCGCCATGAGCATTAGTATGCGAGAGTTGTTTAGCCGTCAGGGCATTGCTGGCGAAGTTATCAGTTTGCGTCATTCCCTCGCAAATCATCCAGAAGGGCTTAAGATGAGCCTGCGGGAAGCGCATGGGCGATTGCTCACGCTCGCAGATGGGGATGGCTTCTCGCGCGGTTGCCGCCGACCGGAGTCATTGAAAATAGACTACGGTTTTGGTGAGAAACTTCTTGGGGGCGCACTTCCAGAATGGGTACCTGTTGCTGGTACGACATCTGTTGTTCGAGATCATACGACTGGCGAGACACGTTTTCTTGCTGATTTTGCCGGAGAGACCCGCACGATCGAAGGAATACTTGTCAAGAGCAAGATCACCCATACGGATTTCCCGTTCCAGCCCTGGCATACCTATTACGATTGGAATTTCCATGTCCGTGCTGACACACAGTATACCTACTTAAACAGTCCAACCAACATTGAAGATGACGATGGTGAGCTAGAGTGCGAGTGGGATACAGCGTTCCTGCCGAGTTGGGCCTGGCCGCAGGACGGGGACCGGGTCTGGATCGTTGGCAGGTGGATCTATGATTGCGGTCATCCTACGGTCCATGGGCATAAATCCGAAATTCACCCCCCCAAGGCGATCGCCTCTTTTCGTACTGAGGCTGTCCAGTTTGAGGGGAATCCCGGCCCCACGCGGGCCAATACCACTGCACTTTTCATCGGACGGGATGGCGGGTACTGGCGCCAACCAATCAATGATCAGGATTATGCTTTTGATCTCTACTTGCCCCCGAAGCCTTACGCGGAGGCGGTTCCTACATGGAAAATTGAGCCGCAAACAGGGGTGTTGCCCGTCCAGCCGCAGCTGACCCCGTCTCCAGCTAGCGCACCCAGGGTATTACGTGTGGTCATTCCACTCAAAGGGGTCGACCCGCACCCGGAGAACTATGGCGTCATTATCGCAGGAGGATGGAGTGATCCGCGAGGTACGGAGGCCACCGCGGTCAAACGCTTCCGCGTCACGGTTGAAGAAATCTTCATGGATGCGAACCTTGATCCACTTGATAAGGACGAGTGGTACGTCTATGTCGGCGTCAATGGTCGTTGGCAAGTGTGGAAAAGTCTGAGTGGAGCCTCACATCGGCTGAATTATTCGGTTGATCTCGACCTGCACCCGAGCGACCAAATTCATATCACCGCTTGTGGGTTCGAGGCCGATGAGATCCACGATCTGATGGGCGATAATATCGGTTTGTCGTGGGCAGAGGTGTGTGACCCAGGCCGAGGGGTTGATAATGCCAAAAAGATTAGAAGCGGCTTTCTTAGTCTTGGCGCAAGCCTTGATGCCAACATCGAAAATGAGGCTATTGGCATTTTCTCGCAGTTTCATCCGCCGGAGGTGTTAGAGGCGGTGACGGTAGCTTCGCCCAAGAACGACTACAGACTTCGCTACAGAATTGAAGAGAGCCGCACCAGGAGTCTGAGGCGCTTTCTCTTGCTGCATGGATTCAATCCAGCAAATGGGGTGAGACAGGTTGGGAGTGGCAGCCTGAAGAGCTTGATGGGCCTAGGGTGAATAGATGCTCAAGGCCAAGGAGGGTAGCGGGAAGCGAAGCAGATCTGGCGGTAACCGCCTAACAACGCCTTGCAGCTGACTGCCTACAGCCTACGCTGCGCTGCGGCTTCCGGCAGCAGCTGAAGGCTGGCGTTAGGTGTCTCTTCAGTCAACTGAAACAACAAGGAGCTATTTGGAAGGTTTCAGAATTGTACCAAGACCAAAAGGGGAAGTTTCATGGGAAGCGATCTCTACGACATTATCACGGTTGGTGGTGGCTTAGGCGGTTCAGCTTTAGCTACGGCAATGGCTGAACACGGAGCAAAGGTGCTAGTGCTGGAGCGGGAGACCCACTTCAAGGACCGCGTGCGGGGCGAGAACCTTGCCCCCTGGGGAGTCGCGGAGACGCAGGCCCTGGGACTCTATGATCTCTTACACACCACCTGCGCTCATGAGGCTCCCTGGTTTGAATTCTCTACAGCCTCGGAGCGCGGGGAGCCACGTGATCTGCTTGCGACGACGCTCCAACAGCTCCCGTTCTTCACCTTCTACCATCCGGTGATGCAAGAGGTGCTCTTGCAAGCCGCCACCGATGCTGGAGCAGAAGTGCGCCGTGGGGCGAGCGTACGAGACGTTAGGCCAGGAGACAAACCGACGGTGATAGTGGAACAGGCGGGCCAGCTCGACGAAATCCACGCGCGGTTGATCGTCGGTGCCGATGGCCGGGGCTCGGTAGTCCGCAAATGGGCGGGCTTCCCCATGCATCAAGACCAAGAGCGGCTAGTTCTCTCCGGCGTGCTGTTTGAGGAAATGGGGACTCCCCAAGAGGACACTATCTACTACATCATCAGCCCCGACCTTGGCCAGGGCGTGCCCTTGGTTCCCCAAGGCGCCGGACGGGTGCGTGCCTACCTCACGCAGACCAAGGCCACAGGCGCTCGTTTGCAGGGAGCAACCGACATTCCCCGTTTTATTGCAGAGTCGGTGAGAAGTGGAGCGCCAGCCGAGTGGTATGCCGGGGCAAAAGTGGTTGGCCCGCTGGCAACGTTCGATGGGGCAGATGTCTGGGTAGAGCATCCGTACAAAGAGGGGGTCGTCTTAATCGGCGATGCCGCTGCCACCAGCGACCCGGCCTGGGGGCAAGGGCTGGCGCTGACAGTGCGGGATGTTCGGGTGCTGCGGGATGCCTTACTTAGTGGTCACTAATTTATTCACGTGTGTAATTTCAATGACTTACGGTTTTTTATTTGCCGTTTTCGCGGCCTTTGGTACATGAATTCGTCTCCTCGTT
>JAYVFX010000906.1:0-3168 GCA_043772795.1 Deltaproteobacteria bacterium | reverse complement strand
GACGCTTTTTCCGGCAACAAACCCTGGTCCAAGCCCAATTACGAGCGGAGCCTCTCCGATCTGCACTTCCGGACTCTCACGTTTGCGCATGCGTGCATCAACGACAATGGGTGGGGAGAGTCCGAGTAGAACGTCCTCTAGATTCCTCACAAAGACAGGAACAACTTTCTTCCAGGCAAGTAACGCCCTGAGGGCGGCAAGCGATTCAACGCACTCTGCCCGCACGCCTTCCAACTCCACCTCACCTTCAAATACCGCAGTCGCAAACGACATACGGCGGCGGGTCGTTGCAGGTGTCGGACTCTCAACAATCACTGGCACATAGGCGTTACGGAACAGGAGATGCACAACCGCAGAGCCGACATCTCCGCCGCCTTTGACGACCACGATTGTACCAAGTGTCTCGTGTGACATAGTCTCACTCAGAGTTTGGTTGCTTGTCAGACAGGCTTTTTAAGTGTTTTTTCAGCTTTGGCAAGAAGACCTGAAGATTTGAGACCGCCACCACCCGCCATACCCCTTCAGGAGTTCGTCGCATCGTTATATCGATGGGTTTGTTTTTCTTCGCGTCAAATGTCAAACGAGCAGTATCGCCGTCTCGCTGTGCAAGCCACCATGCGGCGATTGGCGCAACCGCAGGAATTTGCGGAGGTAGACGGTCGCGGTCCTTCACTGCTTGCTCAACAAACAACGAGAGACCCGCTTTGGCAACATCTCTGGCTTCTCCAGAGAGCAGCTTGAATATGCCTTTGTTCATCAGCTTGCCAAGGAACCCTCCCAACGAGATATCCTCTCCACCATCTTTGCTGCCGTTTCCCAGCTCATTGAGGGTATGGTCTAGCACCCTATCGACATCAACATAACGAGAGAGCAACTCATAGTCGTGAGCTTCCAATGCCTGTGTGATGCGATACACGGAGTACCCTGGACTTAAACGCCACAGTAAGAAACCACCGCCAAGCAGAAGGGCAATGATCGCGAGGCCTGTTACCATACGCCGCCATCCAGATGAAGACTTTACAGCATCAATCATGACGGTACATCATACACCACGCAGAGGCGTTGGGGATTAGGGGGAACGATTCACGTTCTTGACAACTCAGTTCATTGAGAGAAACAATCGCGCACGTTTGTCGAAGTGAGGACGGCATGCACACTGCTGTGATTTTGTACCCAGGAGATATGGGCCACAATGTAGGCCGCGTACTGCTAGAAGATGGATTTACGGTCATCACGACACTTGTGGGGCGGAGTGAGAGGACGCGTCGTTTGACCACCGAGGCCACGATTACTGTACTGCCGTCGATGGAAGCTGTGGTTGAACGTGCCGACGTTGTTTTCTCTATCATTCCTCCGACTGCTGCCAAGACGGTCGCTGCCGACTTTGCTGCTGCGGTCGACAAAACTAAGCATCGCCCTTTGTTCGTTGATGCAAACGCGATTTCACCAATGACAGCTCAAGAAGTTGGTAAAATCATTGCCACCAGCGGATCACCGTACCTGGATGCGTGCATTATTGGCCCTGCAAGTAATGTCCGTGGGCGCTGTACTTTCTACGTCAGTGGTCCAGAGGCAACGACATTTGAGACCCAGCTTGGGAAGTCGCTTCGCACGCATGTCCTGGGCGATCGTATCGGTCAGGCATCAGCCTTTAAGATGGCATTCTCCGGACTCAACAAAGGGTTGGCTGCGTTACTCTATGAACTCACTGCAGCCGGTGCGGAGTTTGGCTTTCTCGATGAACTTCTGCATCGCTACAAAGCGCTGTTGCCCGGCGTGATGGACGCGTTGGAGTGGTTAGTGCCTACCTATCCTATGCATGCTGCCCGGCGAGCGGACGAGATGGCAGAGCTTGCGGAAACGCTTGAGCACTTCGGGTTCTCGTCGGTCATGGCTCGTGGGACACAGGACACCCTCGCTGCCGTCGGCCGCCTACGTTTGGCGGAGCGTTTTCCCGAACGTGGAGAACATGGCTGGACTATGCGCGACGTCCTCGATACTCTCGCACGAGAGGGAGCGTTGAAGAAAGTCTCGTCGTCCTAGAATTTAATCACTCGGACTTAAGGGAGTTTTCACAGCACTTGCAGGTGTTTGACTTGACAGCAAAACCGCGCTTGGATAGTAGTCAAGACTGGTCAGTTCAATATTGAAACTCGAAATTATTCCAAGGAGCGTGTCATGCCCACCCTTTCACCAAATAGCCACACTATCTCCGCATCAGTTGACGCGGTGTTCACCCAGGATGTCGCGGTCCAAGAGCCGGACATGCGCAGTTTGTATGAAAAAGCCAAACGTGACCAATGGAACGCTTCAGTGGACATAGAGTGGTCACGCGAAGTAAATCCTGACGCTGGCATTCTCCCTGATGGCTTGGTGGATATCTACGGCACAAAGTATTGGGACAAAATGACGCCGAAAGAGCGGGTTGAGATGAACCGTCATTTCTCAGCCTGGCGTATTAGTCAGCTCATGTACGGCGAAGAATTCGCCATGCTCGTGTGTAGTCAATTAGTGAATTCAGTTCCCACTATCGACGCCAAATTTTTCATGGCTACTCAAGTAGTAGATGAAGCGCGCCATTCTGAGGTGCTGACACGCTACTTGCTCGATAAAGTTGGAGTGACCTACCCGCTTACCTCCAGCTTGCGCAACCTGTTCGACCGCATTTTGGCAATGCCGCAATGGTATCTCAAAACCGTCGGCACCCAGCTTGTCGCTGAGACCCTCGCGGTTTCTCTCTTTCGTATGCTGGAACAGCATAGCCAAGATCCACTAATCAGCCAGATTTGCAAACGTATTCTGTCTGATGAATCACGCCATATGGGGTTCGGCATGCTCAGTCTCCCTGATCAAATCGCCGAGCTTTCCGAGCGCGAGCGTCAAGAAGTAGAAGACTTTGCCTGCGACGCCGCAGCCGGGCTTTTGGGTGGACAATTCCCCCGCGAAGCCTATGAGGCCGTTGGCTTCAGCAAAGCCGAGGTTGAAGACATTCGTACCCTCCGTCATGAAGTCGCAAAGAAGAACGAATACGAATTCTTCCGCAAGTTCTTTAAGAAAGACTTCCACGCTGCCTTGTGGACTAATATGACTCGCGTTGGACTGCTCAACGAGCGCACGATCAATCGGTTAGCAACGCTCGGGGTCCGAACGCCAGAACCGGTGCAGAAC
>JAYVFX010000905.1:0-2789 GCA_043772795.1 Deltaproteobacteria bacterium | reverse complement strand
GTTTGTGCACACGATTACGTGCCGCTTGCGAGCAATCGTTTCGTTGACTAACTCGGGAAGCTCTGGATAAACAGTCGGTTCGCCACCACAAATAGAAACAATGGGTGCACCGGACTCATCAACCGCTTGGAGACATTGAGAGAGCGAAAGTCGATCTTTCAACTCGCCAGAATGACGTTCTGGTGAACAGCCGACACAGGCCAGATTGCAGGTATACAGGGGCTCAAGCATCAAAACGATCGGATACCGCTCCCGACCTTGCAGTTTATTCTTTGCCTGCCACTTCATCATGTCCGTCGTTACATGTAGCGGGTACCGCATCCTCTTTTACGCTCCTTATTCACACTTGACCGTTTGGTCAGCGAATCTTAGCGGTCCCCTGTGGGCGTCGCAAGGAGGACAATAGATAAAGGGGGAAATGGTAAAAAGGGGAAATGGCGAAAGGGGTTCGAATGAAGATACCTTACTCTGTTTCCCCACCTCCCCTTTTCCCTTATGAAGGGCTCATCGCGACAAAAACACCGGACACGGCGCATTGCGCAGGACATACTCAGTCGTACTGCCAAGCACCATTTCGATAATGCGGCTATGACCGTAGGCACCAATAAATAACAGATCATGCCCTTGCCCTTTAATGTACTCGACAATCTGTTGGTTAGCGTGGCCAACCGTATGGCGGAGCGTTAGCGGCATACCATATGAGCTCAGATAGTGTCGTGCTTCCTCAAGGTTCTTTTCTTCTCCGTTTTTTTCGCGATGTGCAACCGAAAGAACCGTCAATGGGAGACGCAGGGCTGCACAAAACTCCGCTGCTAGATGCATGGCACTGCTTGCGCGTGGACTGCCATCGTAAGCAAGTAGGGGATTGGTGATTGGTTGAAATTGCATCGGGGTGATAAACACTGGGCATGGACTTTTCCGTGTGACACTTTCGGCGGTGCCGCCCAATAATCCGGTAGAAAACCGCTCGTTGTTCCCACGATGTCCGATGACGACGAGGTCGCTGGTACGAGTGCGCTCACAAATTTCATTCGCAATCACCCCAGTGACGAGCGCGGTTTTATGTGCAATCTTCCGCTCGGCACATGTGGTGGTGAACTCCGCAAGCAATTGCTGCCCACGTTCATGTAAGGCCTGACGCACCTTTCCTGTCACATCAAGGTAGGGTTCAAAACCCAACGCTCCAGAAATGTCCTGAAAGAATGGCCCTTCGACTGAGACGAGGTCGATGACATGCAGACCGGAGAGCTCTGCCTGGAAACGTTCGGCTAACCACAGCGCATACTGGAAAGCGGTACGCGCATGATCAGAGCTGTCGAGAGCGAGAAGGATATGTTTAATCATAACGATCCTCAGTGCCTTCGTTGCGCCGCCCTTCGTGGGCCTGATTATCACCGTGTCCTTAGGTGAGCAAGCAACCACTTTACAAGCCGAGCACCCTTGGTCACAATAGACAATTACTATGGCAAAGAAACCACAGTCCGGGGGAAGAGGTGGTGCTCTCCTGCAAGAGCTGAAAACCGTGGCCGAACGGATTGGTATCCGTGTCCGCGAAGAAAAGCTGTTCCGAGAGGTGGGCTACCAGGTACGAGGTGGAGGATGTCGAGTCCGTGGACAAGAGATCGTGTTCCTTGATCGAGATATGCCAGTTCCGGATCGCATGGATATTCTCCTTGATGAATTGTCGCGGCGCGAGGTTGATCGCGAGTTACTATCGCCTGCGTTACGACGGCTCTGGCCTAGAGGCGCACAGCAGTGAGCGATCGGCTCACCCAATTCCGCCACTGGATTAAAGAGCAAGGCCTCAAAGCGACCTCCCAACGAGAGGATATCGCGCAGGTCTTCTTCTCAGCCGACCGTCACATCAGTGTCGAAGAACTCTACGGCGAAGTGCGCCGACTGAATCCGCGCGTGGGCTATGCCACTGTGTATCGCACGATGAAACTTTTAAAGGAGTGCGGCTTAGCGGAAGAGCGCCACTTCGCCGACGGGCAAGCCCGATTTGAAAAGCTCGAAGACGAACATCATCATGATCACCTTATTTGTGAACGGTGTGGGCGTATCGTCGAGTTTACGCAGCCCCAGATCGAAAAACTCCAGGAAGAAGTTGCCCAGCGCTTTGGCTTTGTGGCCGCCACCCACAAGATGGAGATCTACGGTATTTGCAAGGACTGTCGAGAGGGCAGAGGCGCTCGTTCGGATCACGAGCGGCCGTTAGGGCGAGGGTGAAGCCCCGCAGTGCTTAGCGCGCTTAAAATGTCACCGCGAGTTTTTCTTGTTGCCGCTATTTTGGAAGACTCTTAGACGCCTAGATTCTCAGACTCCTAGACATTTCGAGACCCTGGGCCCTGGACTTTTTGTGATCCTGGACGATTTTATCGCCGACAGGATGGCGCGTGGTACGCGCCCTACACCGCTAAAGCCATAAAAGCCGCAACGTCCCCTATTTCGTCCCGTGCGGAGCAAACCACTGGCGCTAGATAAACCAGGTCAGGGCAAGTCACAGGACACTCCGCTGGCACTAGTGTAACCAGGATTACTATCTATTAATGTCCAATCCATTCTAAATGCGGTAACGCCAAAATGACTATGCGTAGCCGCCGAGTCGCTCGGCTTAAAATTTTCGACAATCTTTGTCTCGTCAGGGAGCGTCATTGTTGACTCACCAAGTGATATGATAAACCCTCCCGTACCAAAAGATCCAAGACTGCCAGTTCCCCCAAACCCTCCGACCGTCGTTTTAAGTCTGCGCTGGAACATTATTGTCGATGGAAGAGTGAAGCCAAATC
>JAYVFX010000904.1:0-6061 GCA_043772795.1 Deltaproteobacteria bacterium | reverse complement strand
TGCCTCCGCACGCGCAAAGCTACTCCAGATCTGCGCCGCAATCGATTCGGTCGGCGGCCAGCTGGTCTGACGCACGTGGAGTTGTTGCACGACGGTCGGCGTTAGTGACGTCTCCTGACGTTCGGTGCCCACGGTAATCGCCGACTCCGCTCCTCTTACGTTCCCCTCCGCATGCAGGAGACCCTGATCATAGAATCCTCGTTTCTCTGGATCACAGAGCACGTGGTACGCCGTCAGAATATCTTTCACGAACTCCGTGCCCCGTAGACCGACCCGTTCCGGATGATAGCGTTTGACGAGCGTACGAAACGCCGAGCGGATACCGCTCGGACTCTCGGTACGCAGCACTCCCAATGTTACATAGTAGTCTTTTCTTAGCATGATGCCACCTCTAGTGAGGCGTTTGGACCGCGACCCAATGCCTCCGTAATTGCTTCTTGGATCTCATCCACTAACACAATGTGCAGCTTCTCCAGTGTCGAGCGCGGTACTTCAACCAGATCCTTCTCATTGTGACGCGGGAGAATGAGGGTGGTAATACCCGCCCGGCCAGCTGCCAGCAGTTTTTCCTTGATGCCGCCCACTGGGAGGACTTTCCCACGCAACGTAATCTCGCCCGTCATAGCGGTAGCCTGCCGCACAGGCGTTTGGCGTAGGAGCGACGTTAACGCCACCACCATCGCGACCCCTGCGGATGGACCATCTTTCGCAATCGCCCCCGCCGGTACGTGAACGTGAATATCCACGCGTTCAAACAGATCTTCTGCAATGCCTAGCGTTACCGCGTTACTCCGAATGTAGCTCAACGCAGCTTGTGCCGACTCCTTCATCACCTCGCCCAGGTGCCCCGTCAGTATCAGTCCGCCTTTCCCTTTCATCCGGGTGGCCTCGACGAAGAGAATGTCACCACCAGTTGGTGTCCAGGCTAACCCGACCGCGACTCCAGGCACGCTGGCGCGTTCAGCCACTTCAGAAAAAAACTGCCGGGGACCGAGAAAGTCGGAAAGATTCGTCAGCGTGATGGCCACAGGTTCTTTTTGCCCCTCGGAATGGGCACGCGCCACCTTCCGGCAAATCCGCGCGATGGTCCGCTCGAGACCCCGGAGCCCAGCCTCACGCGTATAACCATGAATCAGCGCTTGGAGCGCCTCAACAGAGAAAGAAAGGTCTATACTGTGAAGACCGTGTTCACTTATCTGCTTGGGAATCAGGAAGCGTTGGGTAATGGCGAGCTTTTCTTCTTCGGTGTAGCCAGGTAACTCCAGCACTTCCATCCGATCGCGCAAGGCGGGTGGAATCGGGTCGAGGAAATTGGCGGTCATGATAAACATGACACTGGACAGATCAAATGGTACATCCAGGTAGTGATCAACAAACGTGGAGTTCTGTTCAGGATCGAGCACTTCGAGCAATGCCGCGCTCGGATCCCCGCGAAAGTCCATCCCGAGCTTATCGATCTCATCGAGAATAAAAACAGGATTACGTGACTTCGCTTGGCGCATCGCTTGGATAATGCGCCCAGGTAATGCGCCAATGTACGTGCGCCGGTGTCCGCGGATCTCTGCCTCATCGCGCACCCCACCCAGCGAGATCCGCACAAACTTCCGGTCAAGTGCACGGGCAATTGATCGTCCCAGTGAGGTTTTTCCCGTCCCCGGCGGTCCCACGAAACACAGAATCGGCCCCTTGGAATCGGGTTTGAGTTGCCGAACGGCGAGGAACTCAACGATGCGCTCTTTCACCCTCTCCAAATCAAAGTGATCCTCGTCAAGCACGGTCTGGGCGTGGACGGTATCGAGGGTATCTTGCGTCGCGACCGACCACGGCAGAGTCGTCAGCCAGTCGAGATAGGTCGTGACGATATTATGTTCTGGCGACGCGGATGGAATGCTCTGCAGTCGTTGCAGTTCATGGGTGGCGACCTTCTCAATGTCTGCGGGCATGTGGGCGGCAGTAATTCGTTCACGGAACTCATGGGCGACAGCGCTTTCCCCGTCTTCCCCGAGTTCCCGCTGAATGGCCTTCAGCTGCTGACGCAGAATGAACTCTCTCTGGCCTTTGGCCATCTCTTCTTGAACTTCTGACTGGATCTTCTTGCCCATTTCCACGATTTCGAGTTCACGCGTGACAATAAACCCGAGTCGGGTCAGGCGACTCTTTACGTCGAGCAGCTCCAACAGCTCTTGCTTTTCCGCGTGCTGCAGATTGAGATGGCCGGCAATCAGGTCCGTAACCCGTGCAGGTGACGAGATACTGGTAAGAGCCGAAAGCAGCTCGCCAGGCACCAGGGGAGTCTGACTCACCAGTTTGCTGAACTGTTGTACCAGATAGCTTTGCATCGTCTCTAGTTCAGGTCCAGAGGTTACCTCATCCTGTAACGCTTCCACACGGGCGCGCAGGTACGGATGCTCAACGAGGGAGTCCATCACACGAAAGCGCTGGAGCCCTTGCAACAGGATGTGGATCGTCCCGTTGCCGTGGCGTTGGGCGCCCACAATCCGCGCTGCCGTACCAACGGCGTAAAGCGTTGCGGGTGTCGGCGTATCTTCCGTGGGGTCCCGCTGCCCTACGAGTCCGATCAAACGCTCGCCAGCCAGCGCGTCCTCAATGAGTCGCACCGACGCCGCGCGGCCTACCACAACTGGTGCGGTGACGCCCGGAAACACGGAGACGTCGCGCATCGGTAAGATCGGCAACTCGCTCGGAATGTCTTGGCCGATGACAGCGACCGGTACGGAAAAACCAGTATCGTCGCCGGTCCCTACCTGTTCCTCAGATGTTTTGCTGGGATCTGCTTCCATAGAACGAACCTCCTCTTCGCAGTGGCCTCACCAGATATTCGACAATCCTTACAACAGAACAACACGCAGCAACACCACGTGACCGATTGCGCGGACTTTTATCCAAACCCTCTTTTGCATGCCTAGGTATGTACCCTCTCACGCGGCAACGTGAGTTAGTCTCGCCACGGTCTTCAGCAAGGTCGGTGCCAAAAAGTTGCTCTTGGGAAAGCATCTACTTCCTGCTTCCATACCAACAATCCTTATCAGTCTTTCGCAGATCTAGGAATCATGAGGCATCTGTCTTCTCATGTGTGAGAAACATAAACCGCCACAGCTCAGAAAGACGGTGACAATCCGGCACACATCCTGCTAATAGTTTTCCAAGAAGCGTGTAGAGGTACGTCTGACCACCGTCGAAGCAATACTGGCGGCACTACGGTAAAGACGCAAACCTGTGTGTCCGGCGTGGCATGCTGCATCAGTCACAACTTAAGCCCGATCCGCTCTGTTTTTCTCTCCTCTCCCTTGATGGGAGAGGATACAGGAGAGGGTGACCAGGGTGTTGCCTTCACTGCCCCCCTCTCCCTAGCCCTCTCCCACGAGGGGAGAGGGGACCGGTACGCGTCTCGCGCAGGGAAAATCAGCGATGGGGGGCTTAAGTTGTGACCCATGGGCATGCCGTACCAGCGTATCCAAGACGCGTTGGGCGGCGTTACTGAGGCGTATAGTGTTCAATGACTAACCGGCACTACGACGTTGTATTGTACGGCGCGAGCGGTTTCACAGGCCAACAGACGGTACACTACTTCGCCCAACATGCACCGCATGGCAGGATACGCTGGGCGATCGCTGGCCGCAACCGTGCAAAGTTGGAGGCCGTGAAGGCGCAACTCGGAGTCAGTGCGGAAACAGTGGACGTGTTGGTCGCAGAGAGTCACGACCAGGCTGCCGTGGATGCCATGGTGGCGCAGACACGGGTCATCCTCAGTACCGCCGGTCCGTTCGCGCTCTACAGCAACGCGATTGTCGACGCGTGCGTACGATTGCGTACTCACTATGTCGACATCACCGGTGAGACCCATTGGGTCAAGACGCTTATCGATCGTTATCACGAGCAGGCCGCAGCCGATGGGACGCGGATCATTCCTTTTTGTGGATTTGATTCGGTGCCGTCTGATCTCGGCACCTACCTGCTCGTGCGATACATACAGCACAAACTCAGAGTGACGTGTACGCACGTGAAAGCGTATTTTCAGATGTACGGTGGCGTGAATGGTGGGACGCTCGCTTCGATGTTTGCTCTCTATGACTCTGGACAGGCAGCACAAACTCGTGACCTCTTTCTCCTTAACCCGGCAGGCGAGCATTCGCAGGAAGAACTCACGCGCAGCCGTGATCCAGTCCTGCCAGCGTACGATACAGACAGTGGTGGGTGGGTGGGTCCGTTCTTCATGGGACCGATCAATACGCGCGTCGTCCGCCGCAGCCAGGCGTTGTATGCGCAATGGCAAGAGTCCTACGGACCAGGTTTTACCTACCAGGAATATCTCAAGTTCAATGGACCACTCGGCGCGTTCAAAGCACTTGGTGTCACTGGCGGTATAGCCCTGGTGCAAGGAACTATGCAGCTCGCTCCTCTCCGCAACATGTTGAGACCGTTGCTCCCTCAGCCGGGTAGTGGCCCTTCCACACGCACCATGGACAACGGCTGGTTCCGCTGTGAACTTGTCGGACACACCAACAACAGAGATCGTATTCGCGGGTACATTGCCGATCGCGGAGATCCAGGAAATCGCGCCACAGTAAAGTTTCTCTGCGAGTCGGCGCTCAGCCTCGTGTTGCACGAGCGGGAGCTGCCCGGCGGTCACCATCGTGGCGGCATACTGACTCCAGCCGCAGGGCTCGGCAATGTGCTCGCTCACCGACTCCGTGCCGCGGGCATGACGATAGAGATCGGTCTTTGATCACGTCGACATGTAACCGTTGGGTATCGATCTCGTGTGGCTGGGTTAAGCATAACGGCAAAACCCTACGCCTCTTTTATCCGTGCCCGTAGATACGCAACGCAGCGATCAAGGGTGGTCATCTGCGGATAATCGGCTTCCGGAATATCCACGCCGGTCGCTTCGTGAATGCCGATCATGATGTTCAACGCATCCATCGAATCAATATCGAGTTGTTCACGTAGATTGACGGTTGGATCTATCTGCGCGAGTTCAGCTTCGGGAGCGATCTTGCCGATCTCGCGTAGCACGAGTGCTCGAATCTCAGCGTCAGTCATAGCTTCTCCGGTTCCTGTAATAAACGATCAATGGCGGCGAGGAAGAGGCCACCCCGATGTCCGTCACTTGCACGGTGATCGGCTGCCAACGTTGCCATGAGGGTTGGCTTGACCCCAAGCATGCCCTGCGCCGCCCACGGTTGTTCAGTCACCTTGCCAAAACCGACAATCGCCACTTGCGGTGGGTAGATAATGCCAAAGACGGTCTCTACCCCTTGTTCACCCAAGCTCGTCACCGTAATCGTCGCATCTGCGATCTCCGAGCTGCGCAACACTCCCGCCCGTACTCGTTTTACGAGATCGCGCAAGTTTGCCATAATTTCATCCAAGGTCTTCTTGTCCACGTCGTGGATCGCTGGCGCAATGAGTCCGCCCTGACGCAGTGCAATCGCTACGCCGACATGAATAGCCTCACTGGGCTTGAACGTGCCGTCGCTCCAGAAGCCGTTCATTTCCGGCACCTCACGCACGGCCAAGGCCGCGGCTTTGAGCAAGAGGACAGCGTAAAGCAACCGTTCCGTCACAGGCCGTTTGAGATTCTCCGCTTGCAACCAGGCCAATGCGCGACTCACATCAATCCGCGTGCCGAGATAGTAATGTGGAATTTCTCGCTTCGAGCGGGTCATGGCCGCAGCAATCGCCTTACGCATCAAGGCATGGCGCTCCACAGGACTCACCGCTGGTTTGGGTGGTACTATAACTGGTGGTGCTTCGGCAGGGAGTGCTGCTGGTGCAGGTGCGACCGGTGGAGCAGCAGCCACGACTGGCGCGACCTTCGCGGCGTGCTCGACATCAGCCTTGGTAATCGCTCCGTCTGGACCGGTGCCCTTTACTGTCGCGAGGTCGACGCCAAGTTCCACGGCTATCCGCATCGCCAACGGCGAGATGTGGAGCCGACCGGATGGTAGGGGTACCTTGGCAGTAGGGGGTCTCTCGATGTAATGGGCGCGAAAACGGTAGGTGCGGAACTCCAAGAAATACGGTCCAGCACCGGCGC
>JAYVFX010000903.1:0-2024 GCA_043772795.1 Deltaproteobacteria bacterium | reverse complement strand
CAAATGTATAAATTGTGTCAGGAGTCGGGTGATCATCCATTTGATACGCATACAAAGCAGTTAAGGTGACCGATGCTCCTGGTGAACACTGGCCAATGTCGTTACCAGGCCTGGTATAATTAGTGATCGTGATCTTTAGCTTGAATTCGTGTGATCCATTTGGCTTTCCTGTTTGAGCAGTCCTCATGTAGACGGTGTCATCGACAGCAACAGTGGTCGTAGTCCCTAAAAACGCAACGGCAGAAGATGGACTAGAGATTTCTACCGTACGTTCTCCTGATAGGGATCCGTTACCCTCTATTGTGTCGTTGTCCAGATATGCAGCAGCGACATCGTAGCTAGGTGTAGCAAATTGGGTAGTATCGATCCTGGTCCACCGTGTCGCTACACCTACTTTTGCATTAGTGTCATTTTGGGGTTGAATTATCTGTGCTCCCAGTAAATTTTGCCCATTGTAATGAGGACAGTGATTGAGTGGACCACTATCAGTTCCGCACCACGATACAGTTGAACAGCCAGAAACCGTGTGAGAGGGAAAAACTAACCAAGGATGACCATCGGCAAGAACTATTCCTGTCAATGTTGTACCGCCCGTGAGACTAACATGGCGTATTCCAAGTGCGCCGTGGAGAGGGCGTTTCGCGCTATTAAGCGTGTGACCAAGAAGTTTTCCTGGTCCTTGTGGAGGGAGGGTCTTTATCGGCAGGCCTTCGAATTGTTTTGGGACTAGTCCTGGCTGGTTTGTATAGACGTTGATTCCATCTCGACCCAAACCTACCCCGTCGACTCCTGGCAGATAGAGTAGTTCATTCGTGTGACGTTCAACGATCTCTTGCGCTTGTTCGTAAGGAATACCCGCAATAGGGGGAGCCCACAATGGCGGAATGATTTCTGGCTTATTCGGATCGACACAAAAACGCCAATTGTTTTGGCCTTTCACTTCCTGAAACTCAGCTGGGCACGATTCTGCCTGTTCACGTATTTTGCCAGGTTTAAGGATAATAACCCCTGGAGGAGGTTGGAGCCGGAGAGGTATTTGGTCAGACTTGTTAGAGGGGGCTTCTTGAAGACACCGGGTGTGAGGGGCGCTTCTATAAGCGCCAGACGGACATGGTTGGTCAGGAAGTTCTGATCCTTGGGTTATCTGTGGAGGCTCAGGTTGGGGTGGCACCGGGCGAGTAGGCAGCCCCTTTTGTAGTGCTCCTACCGCATCTGGATCAACAGGAGGTATCGCAGATACTGGTAGCCCTTCAACATTTTTTGGCAGTGCTCCAGGATTGGCAGTTTCGACAAGGAGACCCTCAGCAGTAAAGCCTACGGAGACTGTACCTTGGAGTTGCCGCAACTCTTCGGCGTGGCGTCCGTAAATCTTGAGCGCCTCGTCATGAGGAATGCCTGCAATCGGCTGGCCGGGCGTCGCCAGGTGAAACTGTTGTGGTGTCTTTGCTTGAGGAGTTTGGGCGAAAGCCCAGGGAGAAAATGAGAGAACTACACTTAGTGTGATTATGTATATTCGGAGTTGTCGCATACTATTCCTCGTTCTTTCAGCTTGGAGTCATTTGACACTGTCCGTTACTCCTCTTGCGAATTGGCTACCTGCGGAATCACCGGCACGCCTTCGACGTCCGACGGTAACTTCGCTGGGTCTGTCGTATAGATCAGCAGTCCCTCATCGGTGAGCTGTATCCCTTGCACTCCCGGTAACTTCATCAGCTTCTCCCGGTTGCGCTCGACTATGTTGGCAGCATCCACGCGGGAGAGGCCGGCGATCGGTGGCAGGAGCATCGAACTGGGCGGCAATCCGGCATACTGCGGCGGCATGCAGAATGTCCAGTCGAACATCGGCGCGACTTCATAGTCTTTTGGACATGCGCTTTGGACTGACGTCGTGCCATCGGGTGCGACAACGACTACGCCCGCTGGGGCAGGGCTAACGCATTAAAAGTGCAGAGGAGATACGAGGTTAGCAGATTAGCGTTGGATGTGAGAGAGTCCTCAAGCAGTTTGCGGCAAGGGAGGAGTTG
>JAYVFX010000902.1:0-2263 GCA_043772795.1 Deltaproteobacteria bacterium | reverse complement strand
GGTGGATCTGGAAGTCCGTGGAGCGGTTGGAGCAACAGGACAAATAATTGCGTCACATACGCATAGGTCGGGACAAAGGCAGCCACAATGGCAAGCAGCGCTTTCACTAGACGCCATCGCAGTTCCTCAAGATGGCCCAGGAGCGACATCGTACGGTCGTCAAGAGCCATCTACGAGGATGCTCCCGCCGGAGGTTCCTTTTTTGTTTGCGCGACAGTAAATTCTGGTGGGGTCAGTATGGGTTCCACAGCCGGTTCTTCAGAGAGAGTCGGAGCTATGGACGTCTTCCCAGTTTGCACAGTTTTCGTTTTTTCTTCCTGGGTAACACGTTCTGCTTGCCGCACTTCTTCTTCCAGCATGGACTTTACGTTATTGAATTCAGCAGAGACATCATCCGTGGCTTTGCGGAATTCCGCCAGCGCTTTGCCGAGAAATTTGGCCACTTCAGGAAGCTGCTTCGGCCCTAGTACCACTAGGGCCACGAGGAAAATCAAGACTAATTCTGGTACGCCAACGCCAAACATAATTGCTGTTTCGGCTACGGTAGTATAATCGACTCACTGACGCAAGCTGTAGCCAGGGAGTCTGAGAAAGAAAGGCATCTCATCACTGAGCCACTGCGAAGCGAAAAGCGAAAGATTTCTCATAAACTCCTATCGATACCAATCAATCAAGGTGAGGCCATGACGATATTACGCACAGGCATTGTCTCGGATTCGCGCTACCAAGACCACTACACCGGACGTAATCATCCAGAACGACCGGCTCGCATTGCCACGCTTCTCGCTCCGCTAGAAAAATCTCAACGTCCGGGACTCCAACGTTTCTCCCCTAGACTCGCCACACCAGAAGAAGTGGCCCTCATCCATGATTCTTCGCATGTTGGACGCGTCGCCGCCACCGCAGAGCAGGAACGTTTCTCCTTCGATGCCGATACCCCTACATCCGCTCAATCTTATTCGACCGCACTCTTGGCAACTGGAGGTCTCCTCACACTGCTCGACGCTGTCATGGAACGCGAGATTGACAACGGCTTTGCACTGGTCCGGCCTCCAGGCCATCATGCCGAACGTAATAGAGCGATGGGGTTCTGCCTCTTCAATAGTGCAGCAATTGGTGCGCAGTATTTACGTGAAAGATTTGGCCTGAAACGCGTTCTCGTGATGGATTGGGATGTCCATCACGGAAATGGCACGCAGCATAGTTTCTATGATGACCCAGGAGTTCTGTATGTCTCGACCCATCAGTATCCATATTATCCAGGGACGGGTGCGCTTGGTGAAGTCGGACGAGGACAAGGCGAAGGATATACACTCAATCTGCCACTCTCGTCTGGGTGTGGCGATGCAGAATACCAGGAATTGTTTGAGTTCGTTATCGATCCGATTTGTCGCCAGTTCGATCCTGAGTTTGTCGTGATCTCCGCTGGGTTTGACGCACATATTCGTGATCCGCTCGGCGGCATGCAAGTGACTGAGGCAGGATTCGGGACTATGGCACGCATCCTTTTACGCATCGCGCAGGATCATGCTCAAGGACGGTGCGCCGCAATTCTCGAAGGTGGCTACGACCTTGAAGGGTTACAGAAATCAGTGTTGCAGGTCATAGAGGAAATGGGCGGAACGCATCTGGAGACGAATTGTCCCTCGTATACACCGAGCGGCCTTACTGCACCGGTCCGTAAGATCCAGCAAAGCTATTGGGAACTGCCAAACCAGTAAGAGAAAGCGCAGTGCGCAGTAGCAATTTCACTGTCTCTCATCTTCCACTGGTGGCTCAGGATTGCCTTCTGTTGAAGGAGCACTAACATTTGCTCCCGCATCCGAGCCAAAACTCGATCCTGCGGTCTCATCAGGAGATTCGTCGTTCTCTGGGACTGCGTCTGGATCAATTGACTCCACAGGAGCTGGAGCTGGTCGCTCGATCACAGGTTCTCTGCGGCGAGTAGTCTCGACCGGAGGAATTCTCACCTCAGGGGTAATTGTAGGAGCCAGTACGACGGTAGGCTCGCGTAGCGGGCGTGGCGCTTCAATCCCAATAGGAGAAGGCGCATTTGCACCTGCCATCTCTACTACCGGTGTCGAAGAGGGAGCCTGGGGCAATTGCGGCTCAGTACCACTGGCAAAGATCTCCAGAATCGCTCGTGAAGATGTCGCTGTGGCTCGTTTACCCGTTGTCGGATTAATATGTGCGAACGTCATCCCGTCCGGCATTTGAAAATCATCAATGGGACGATCCGCCAACGCCTCTTTCATAAAGTCAG
>JAYVFX010000901.1:0-3437 GCA_043772795.1 Deltaproteobacteria bacterium | reverse complement strand
GTTCATTTCCCTTGCTGCGGTCTCCTATTGAAAATCTCGCAGTTAATCTTGCTAGTCCTTATATTGATGAGTATCTCGTCAAACATAACTACCTTCCTAAGCGAGAGGCCACAAAAGCCATTAATGAAAATGTCACACGGCAAATTCCTGCCGAACTTCTGCAAGATTTCCGTTTCGTCAAAGCCTCGGATCTAAACGTAAGACAGTCACATTCAAAAAATTCTCCCCGAGTGGGGATTGTCTACTTTGGAGAGGTGCTCAGAGTCGTCAAAGAAAAAAAAGATTGGACTCTCATAGAACGCGAATCAGAAGACGGTGAGGTGCTGATTCGAGGCTGGGTTTATACACGCTACCTAGCCAAGTTCATAGCGAGAAACCAATCTCAATCTACAAAGTCAGAACGATTAGGCTACTCAAATGCAGAAGATTCCAAAGATGCGTTTGATAATGAATTCTTGCAAGCCGCTGAATTTGTGCTGCAAAAGAATGAAGAACTTTACCAACGGCTAGCCTAATGCGGTATCTCACCGTGGACGAGGTTCTCGAATTGCACCGACAAGTCATAGCTCGGACTGAAGGTTCAGCAGGTATTCGCGACCGTGGAGCTTTGGAGTCAGCCGTTGCACAGCCACGCATGACTTTCAGCGAGGAAGAACTTTACCCAACTATTGTGGAAAAATCGGCCGCACTCGGGTTCTCCCTCATCCAGAACCATCCCTTTGTGGATGGAAACAAACGAGTAGGGCATGACGCAATGGAGACATTTCTCGTTCTGAATGGCTACCAGATCGTCGCTAACGTAGATGAACAAGAACAAATTATTCTTCAAGTTGCTGCGGGGACACTCAAGCGAGACACCTTTAGTGAATGGCTGCGTTCTCATATTGAACCTTTGCGATAAGTTACTGGAAAAACCACATGGATTCCAAATTCCTTCGTGCCGATGAACTCGGCATTCGACTTGAGATTGTTGCCGGGCTGCCAATTTGGGAGCCGCATCCGTTGTATCGACACCAGAAAGCGATCGACCGCATTCGCGCAACGATTCAACAAGGAAAGCCTGGGGACTCCCGGCAAAGTGACTGCATGTGTGTTCATATTTCCGATGTGTACGTCAGCTTCCCTGATGGTTCGTTGAAACGGCCTGACATTGCCATCTTCTGCGAAGAACCGACAGAAGTCGATGAAGCGATTACCCTAGTTCCAGAAGCCGTGATCGAGATCGTCAGCAAAGGGTATGAGGCAAAAGATCTGGAGATTGGCCCACACTTCTACCTCTCACAAGGCGTCAAAGATGTCGTCGTGTTTGATCCATACACCCTGTTAGTCCTGCATGTCCGCCGTGATGGGACGACCAGACAGGTGTCACCGGTGGAGATCGCTCTTGAGTGCGGATGTAGGTGCACTGTTTGAGAGCAAGGACAAGGTAGATGCCCCCCCTTGTCCTCGCCCCCTTTTCCTCTGGTGGACGCACGATTTTTACGGCAGCGGAATCTCTCCTGGTCCGAGGACTTCTCCCAAGTCAACCGCATCAAACTCGGTTGGAGCATTCGGTCCAGGGTTGACGACATTGGTTAATACATTATCAAATCGCGTATCGATGAAAGCGGTCTTTCGTCCTGCAGCGGCCGTACAATTAACGGGGAGTGGCACAACACTCAGAAACCGTGACGAAAACGCTGCGTATTTCGCATCTGCCAAGACGTAATTGGCAATCTTTTCTGATGCCGGCAGTGCTCCCACCGCACCACGAAAGAAACGGAACCGATTGGAAGCTGGCTCCCAGGTGATCCTCAACGCGACGGCTGGACAAATGCGTAATGGACAGCTGAGGGTTCCCAGATTGAAGTTCTGCACGTTGGCAGGCGTCGAACAGCTCACATTGGTACAGCGGAGAATACCAGCTTCAACGACCATAGTATTCGCTGCAGCATTCGAGCGACGAGCAATCTGGAGATGGGCAAAGACATCATTTGTTGGGTTTCCAGGGATGGGGGTGCCGCTATTGAAAAACCCCCCGCTCAAAACCACCTTCACTTCGCTAGGTGTCGTATTCCCTGGGCACGCCACCGTGTCAAAATCTACCACTTGCACGGTTGCTTGGAGGAGCGTTACGGGCTTCGGGTTGGGAAAAAGTAGCCCAACCTCCGTGAAACTCGCTCCTGTCGGAGTAGGAGCCAGAAGACCAGCCCCACGAGCAAGCAACTGCAATCTCCCAGCGGTTATCCGCCGGGTTGCTTCGGTGCTACGGCCCGGGCCTGTGAATCCGATCCATTTGTTAATGTCAATCAATTGGTTCGCAGCGTTGAAATCATCATATACCAACTGCCCCAGCGCGTGCCGGGGAACGCCGACCGTGAGGGACACCACAAGTGAACAATACAATACCCATGGTCGCATAAAGACTCTCCTTTATTGAACGGCAAAGAACAAATAGGAGCCTCTCATACCTCAAAAAAAGAGTAGATACAAGAATTGACGTAGCATTTGCTCGGCGTTCAATTTTGCCGTTCCCCCTACTTCTTGCACGCTCGTCACTCCCTAGTAGTCAGTCAGGAAAGTTTTGCTGGATAGCCTGAGAAACGTCATTCCCGCGCAAGCGGGAATCCAGGAGGCTCAACTCCAGGCCACTGCTGAATTTCCCTGGATGCCCGCCTGCGCGGGCATGACGAGAACCTATTCCTCAAAATTAAAATGAAGGTCGATGTCAACGAGTATAGACGACTATCGACATTGACGAGATAATGGGAGGAACAAATATCGGAGGAACATTATGCAGGCTACGCAACCTCGTTATAGCAAAGAGGAATTTGCCCGGCGCGGCGACGAGATTTATGAGCGCGATATTCGTCCTTACATCGAAGCGAGTAACGAGGGAAAGTTTGTCGTCATCGACATTGAGACTGGAGCCTACGAGATGGACGGCAATGAACTTGTCGCGTCAGATCGGCTTCTGTCTCGATATCCTGACGCACAGATGTGGATGAAACGCGTTGGGTCCCGCTATGTGCGTCGCTTCGGACCACATCAACGGTCGAGAGCGCTATGATAACTGGTGTCGTCACAGCATCCCGCGAACCAGTGATTCGTCTAATCGTGAGTGGCCCTCAAGGACAAACCCAAGAAGTTGACGCTATCATTGACACTGGCTTCGATGGTTTTTTGACGTTGCCTTCTGGGTTGATTGTTGCCCTCGGTCTGCCGTGGCGGCGCCGAGGACGTGCGATGCTCGCGGACGGCAGTGACAGCCTTTTCGACGTTTATGAGGCTACAGTCGTCTGGGATGGTACCCCGCGGCGAATCGCCGTTGACTCTGTCGACATTGATCCACTTATCGGTATGACCCTACTTGATGGTCACGAATTGACGATACAGGCCGTAAGAGGCGGCCGAGTAGTTATTACAGCGCTGCCATAGTTCTCATCTACTTCTTGCAC